>NZ_JBAGKV010000026.1:0-94287 GCF_037049705.1 Janthinobacterium sp. LPB2021202312-11-4
AGGGTTCGGACCGAAACGGTTGTCACCCGGCTGACTGTCCTGGGCCAGGAAAACAATGTTTACGATGGGCAGCAAGATCCACCAGCCACTGCGGTTAGTGTCGTGCATCCGGCGAATGGCTGCCCCCAGGCTAGGAAGGAACACGGCAAGGCTATAAAGGTTGTACATGTACCCTTTACCACCCAACAAGGCTTCGATAACGATCAGAGCCAAAGAGATCCCAAGGTTGATCAGAGTAAACATCCAGTATTCGCGGCGGCTGGCGCGGCCGCTGAACACCGCATATTTTTTCAGCACTTCAACGTACGGATTGCCTTGCTCCGGTACGCCGGCAGACGTCACACGTGTTTGCTGCACCGCTTGAGGTGCGCCACATTGCGGGCAGGCCGTAGCAGTGCTGTGAATTTCCTTGGCACAACCACGACAGAAAACCATGCTCATATTTTTTCCCTAAAATTAGTCAAACAACAATCCAACGAAAACAAGTGTCGCAATAGCCGACAAGATAACGCCAGCGATCGCTAGATTATTTCCAGGTTTTTTCTGATTGATACTGATGATGCCGCAAATGAGGCCGGCGATTGAAAAGGTACTCAGTCCAGCGACGGTGTCTCTGTCCCATTCAGATTCATCAAACAGGCAGAGTGCGGAGATGACGCCCAATATCAACGAGAGGATGGCCAGCCACGGCGAACCGACAACATTCGTTGCAGTCACTGCAACTTGTTGAGTCGCACCACACTGGGGGCACGTCGGGGCTGTCTCATGAATTTCCTTGGCGCATGCACGACAAAAGACCATTGTCATCGTTATCCCTAACTTTTTAATACTGAATACCCGACCCATTATCGACTGGGTCTTGAATAACTGAATAGTTATTTTTAAATATTTTTAGTAGGGTTCAAGTGTTGTTACTGGAGACTGTCCGGGTCCCCAAAAAACATTTGAATACGCGATCTTAACCAGCGTTCACCCGGATCATTGTCCTGCGACCCACGCCACGCCATGTGCAATTCAAAACTGCGCACCGGCAACGGCGGATCTTCTGCCCGCACACCACCAGCAGCCGTCAATGCATCAGCCGTATAGTCCGGCACGGTGGCGACAATATCCGTGCCGCTGATGAGAGTGCTCAGGCCGTTGAACTGCGGCACCGCGAGCACCACATGACGTTTGCGCCCGAGCTTTTCGAGTTCTTCATCTATAAAACCGCTCAGGTCCCCGGCGAACGACACCAGCGCATGCGGTCGCGCGCAGAAATCATCCAGGCTCAGTGGCCCCGGCACAGTATCGGCCCGCAACAGCTTTGGCAGGCTGCGGCGCAGTACTTTGCGCTTGGCGTTGGCCGGCAGGTCGGCGGTGTAGCTGACGCCGATTGAAATTTCGCCCGAGGCCAGCAGGCTCGGCATCAGAATGTAGTTGGCCCGACGCACGACCAGTACGATCCCCGGCGATTCTGCACGCAAGCGTTTGAGCAGCATCGGCAGCAAGGCGAATTCGACATCGTCCGACAGGCCGATGCGGAATACTGCGGTACTGGTGGCCGGGTCGAACTCCGCCGCACGGCTGACCGCCGTGGAAATGGAATCCAGCGCCGGGGAGAGCAGGGCGAAGATCTCGACTGCCCGGGCAGACGGTTCCATGCTGCGACCGGTACGCACGAACAACGGATCGTCGAACAGCCCGCGCAGGCGCGAGAGCGCCGCACTGATGGCCGGCTGGCCGAGGAACAGCTTCTCCGCCGCGCGGGTCACGCTGCGTTCGTGCATCAATGTTTCGAATACGATCAACAGGTTCAGGTCGACACGACGCAGGTCATTACGATTCATCTGGAGTCCTGGCAGAGTCAGCAAACTTGACGTGGGCGGCCATATGGGAACAATGGCCGGCATGAATCTTACGGGCAAAGGCTGCTACTCTGCACCGTGTAATTCAATTTTTACTTAAATGGCTGCTTCGGTTTTTTACGGCATTTGGTGATGTCGCCGGCGCTGCGGAATCAATGACAGGCATGTCGACTATTAATAGCCACTGATGGTCTTGGGTAGAAAGCCCAGATAGAGTTCGGGGCATTAGAGGTTACTTTGACGAGGTTTGCGATGTCCCGCACGATCCGTTTTCACAAGTTTGGTCCAGCCGAGGTGCTCAAATGCGAAGAGCATGCGGCCGCGCTCCCTGCACCAGGTGAAGTGCAGGTGCGCGTCGAAGCAATCGGCATCAGTTGGTACGACATTCTCTGGCGCCAGAACCTGGCCTCATCCCACGCCCGTCTGCCTTCAGGCCTTGGCCATGAAATGGCCGGTGTCGTCACGGCGGTTGGCGATGGTGTCGATGACCTGGCAGTAGGTGACAAGGTCGCCAGCTTCCCGGCGGAAAGCCCTAACGATTATCCGGTCTACGGTGAGCAGATTGTGCTGCCGCGCTCGGCACTGACCCGTTACCCGGATGTGCTCAGCCCGATCGAAGCCAGCGTGCATTACACGCCGCTGCTGATTGCCTACTTTGCCTACGTCGATCTGGCGCGGGTCAAACCCGGGCAGTTCGCTCTGGTGACTGACGCCAGCCACTGCGCGGGACCATCCTTCGTGCAGTTGGGCAAAGCCCTCGGTATACGAGTGATCGCGGCGACCAAAAGCGCGGAAGAGCGTGAGTATCTGCTGTCCCTCGGCGCCGAGAAAGTCATCGTCACCGAAGAGCAGGATCTGCTTATGCAGATCAACAAGATCACAGACAACCGTGGCGTCGATGTAGTTTTCGATGGTCTGGGTGGTCCGCAGATGTCGATGCTCGGTGATGTGCTTGCACCGCGTGGCAGTCTGGTGCTCTACGGCTTGCAAGGTGGCAACCAGACACCATTCCCGGCGTGTGCAGCGTTCCAGAAGAACATTCAGTTCTTTGTTCACTGCATCGGTAACTTCACCGGCAAGCCAGAGTTAGGGATCATTCAGGATCAGGTGGCGCTGCAACGGGCGTTGCGCGATATCAACCAGTTGACCGCCGACCGTGTGCTGTTGCCGCTCAAGACTCGGGTCTTCCCGTTTTCCGAGTTTGTCGAAGCCCACCGCTACATGGACGAATGCCCATGCCGCGAACGGGTCGCCCTCCAGGTCGAACCCGCGTAACCCGCCTGCAAGAGCCCGCGTACCCCGCGGGTTCTTGAGCTTTTTTCGACGCCCCCAATGCCATCTACGTTTTTTTGCGTAGGTGGCATTGTCGTTTCTGACGACCCCGATTCAGCAACTGAACCGGTTTTTGCTTTTGATCTGTATCTTCTAATCATCATATAAGCCCTGATAATTGAATGATTACTTTCATCTCAAGGAATGAGTCATGAGTGGGCGTTCGACTGATATTAATCAGTGCATATTGATGGCTGGCGATGGGCAAGCCACGCATCGTCAAGTTTCAAACAGCGCATCAGTGTCTTCTTTCGCTATTTCTTGTACTCAAAGTCTGTGGGACGTTGTCGGAAGTTTCCTAGGACGTCGTGTTAAATCTCAATGCCCTTGTTCTGTAAGGCTTTGCGAGGAGGTGGCTGTCGTTCTGATATAGGCCCAGTGCAACCATTTCAAATAATGACTCAAAACTTAAGTGCTAGCATTTTGTGACAGGATCGAGCACTTCATCATCGATAATCGGTCGCGCAGTGTTTATCACCGCTCGCGTGGCATTGAACTTCCGAATACCAGGTAAAACACTGATGACCACAATCCATGATCAGGCAATGAACTATGTTTATCAGCAAGTACTGCAAAGGTTGCTGAGTTTCTTCTCGCGCGCAGAGCGCACTGCATTACAGCTGATGATTCAGCGCCTGGTGGTGGCGGCCGGCGGGATGGAGCAAATCGGCACTTTCAAGGTGATGGTTATTCAGTCCGGAACGCCGGACAACTGTTACACCCTGGCGCTGTTGCGTGCGGCTCAACTGAGTATCGCCAGCCGGGCGCCTGCGACCTTTCATCTGCGGGTGGCCACCTTACGACTCAGTTCAACCGGTTCGGCCGCGCTGGACAACATCCATCGAAGCAATAGCGCGTTGTTCCTCTATGACGATCCTCGGGTGGAACTGTTGATGGTGGATAACCGCGAAGTGCTGCCATTTGATCATCTGGCACCGATCTCCGAGGCCGGGCGCGAGTCGAACCGGCTCAACCTGTTGATGGTTGGCCATCACCGGGCCTGGAACGGCCCGCTCGATCTGTGGGATGACGGCTACCTCACAACAGGTGAGTTTTATGGGCAGATCGCCCGATGGGACAGCGGCGTCGATGCATTGATCAGCAGCGAAACGCCTCGCCAGCAGAAGCAATTTCTTGACGGGGTGAGGCGCGCCGCGCGCAAAGCCAACCTCAGCACCTTGAACTACGCCGCCAGCGGTTTCGAGATGCTGTTTGCCCTGCTCGATGACTTGGGCAGCGATTGCTATCGTGAGTTCTACGCGGGCCATGGTCAGGCATCCTGGCGCCCGGCCGATCGATTCGAGGCTTGCCGTCGCACCACCAGCATCGATATTCACGACATGATGGTTGGTCGACCGGAAGAACGCTGGCCGCTGCTGACTGAATTCCTCGGCGTTCAGTCCGATGAATTGGCGGCGCACCTGAGCGATAACGACTACGTCAGCCCTGCGATTGCAGCGCATGTGCGCGGTTTGCAGGCCTGTTTTGTCTCGGGTCAGCGCTATGAAAAAGGCGTGGCGGAGTACGTGCAGCGCGCTTTGGTGATGATGCGGCGCAAGTTAGTGCCTGAACGTATCTGCGAACAGGCACTGATGTCTTTTGGCAACCTGGCAACCCTGGCGGAGCAGCGCATGCTGGCGACAGCCGAGGTGCAGAAAACCCTCGGGCTGACTGAGGCGCAACTGATCTGCCTGCTGTTTGCACCTTTTGTCGATCGTGGCGCAGGGCTGGAGCGTTTCTTGCGCAGTTGCCACCCCGGCATGCTCGTGGCCATGCCGGATTTGCACAAGGCGATGCAGGTTCATCAGGCGCCAGAGCAAGTGCTGCAATGGATGGTCGATGTCAGCGGTTTACCGGTCAGTCTGATCGGCAAGCTTTACCGCATGGACACGGCGACGGACCTGCACGCGGATGAGAACGGCCTTGCGGTCGAAGGCCTGGAGGATGATACGGCTGCCGTGATTGGCGAAATGTCAGCGGGGCATTGACGGTGCAAGGGTTGTCGCCATTCGACTTCGAATGCTCTTGCCGATTGCTTTGCCGCGTCCAGACGCAAGCTTTTACCGTACCCGGCTTCTACCCATGAAAGGGCCTCGAGAAACCGATTTTGCTTATCAGGCGGTGTATCGCTACCTGACTCACCTCATCAATGAGCCTGGCAACGGCACGCAAGTTCGCCTGCCGTCGTTGAGGCAACTGGCATTTCGTCTCAACGTATCGATCTCGACCATCCAGTACGCTTACTCGTTGCTGGAGAAGGAAGGGCGGGTCTACTCGATTGCCAAGTCTGGTTATTACGCGTTGCCGGTGACCTCCTTCGGCCCGCTCGCCAGCGGCAATGACTTGCTTGAGACTGTCTATGTCAATGCAAGGCGCCCGGACATGCTGGTGTTGAGCGCTGACGAGCCGGCCTTGTTGCAACCGCTGGACAGTCCGCTGTTGATGCTGGAGCGGGAGTTGTTGCGCCAGTATCCGCGTCAACCGCAACCGGCGTCACAGCCTTGTGGCGAGCTGGAACTGCGCACGGCCCTGGCGGCGCGTTACACCACATCGCCCGCGCGTTGCTGGCATGCCGACGAGGTCTACATCGGTGCCGATCTGCGCGGGGTCCTGGAAATACTGATTGCCGTGCTTGACCTCAAGGACGCCACGGTCGTGGTTGAATCGCCGTGTGACTGGGCGATTCTGCGTTTGCTCAAGGCTGCGCAGGTGCGGGTTATCGAGTTGCCGGTCCAGGCCTGCGGTTCGCTGGATCTGGAGCAGATTAAAGAGCTGCTGGAGACTGAGCCAGTGCGACTGGTGATGCTGTCATCGGGGCTGAGCATGCCTCGGGGAAGCCAGGTGCCCCACGGCAATCGGCAATCAGTCGCCCAGCTATTGAGGCGACATGGCTGCTGGGTCCTGGAAAACGACTGTTACGGTGATCTGGTTTTTGAGTCCGATGGCACAAGGTTTCGGGATTTGCTGGACCCTGACCGACTGATCGTGTTTTCCACCTTCGAAAAAATCATCGGTCCGGAGGCGCCTTACGGCTATCTGCTATCACGATCACTGGCCGCTGACTTGCAGCGGCACTTTTTGTTGCGCTCGTTTCGCTTGTCGCCCATCCGTCAAAAAGCCATTGCCCGTTTGTATGGCAATGGGCGAATCGACCAGCATCTTCAAGTGTTGAGACGGTTGCTCAAGGACCGTCAGGTACAGATGATCCAGCTCTTGAACGAGCGCTTGGGGGAGGCCTTGCAACTGGTCGAGCCGCAGGGCGGGGCGACGATCTGGGCGCGCTCGTTACGCCCGGTGGATGTGCGTCGGGTGTTTCATCGCTTGCTCAAGCATCAGGTGGTGATTGCACCGGGTGAACTGTTCAGTCTGCAAGGTTTGTATGGGCAGCATTTGCGCCTCAGCCACACGTTTGGCGGTGATCATGATCTGGGGGTTGCGCTGGGTTTGCTGGGCGATGCCTTGCGTTTGGAGTCGGTCGATTGAGTGTGACGTTAAACATCGTCGTTTTCCTGGGGAGCGTTAACGTCGCGCTGCGGTCAAACTGCCAGTAAACTCCTGTCCAATTCCCGAACCACTCTATTCCAGAGGTTTTGCATGACACTCAGTCCTTTTGCGGGTAAACCGGCACCGGCAGAACTGTTGGTCGACATCCCGCGACTGGTAACAGCCTATTACACCGGCCAGCCCGACGCCGCCATCTCCACCCAGCGCGTTGCTTTCGGCACGTCCGGTCACCGAGGCAGCTCGTTCGACTTGAGTTTCAACGAATGGCACGTTCTGGCGATCAGTCAGGCCATCTGCCTGTACCGCGAGGCCCAAGGTATCGACGGTCCGCTGTTCGTCGGCATCGACACCCACGCACTGTCGACCCCGGCCGGTGCCAGCGCCCTCGAAGTGCTGGCGGCCAACGGCGTTACGGTAATGATCGCCGAAGGCGACGAGTACACGCCGACGCCGGCCATTTCCCATGCAATTCTTTGCTACAACCGTGGCCGCACGTCGGGCCTGGCGGACGGCATCGTCATTACGCCGTCCCATAACCCGCCACAAAGCGGCGGCTACAAATACAACCCTACCAACGGCGGCCCGGCCGATACCCACATCACCAAGTGGATCGAAGCCAAGGCCAACGAACTGCTCGGCAACAAGCTGGCCGGCGTCAAGCGCATCAGCTACGAGCAGGCACTGAAAGCCAGCACCACCCATCGTCATGACTACCTCAACACCTATGTCGCCGATCTGATCAACGTGATCGACTTCGACGCCATTCGTGATGCCAAGCTGCATTTGGGCGTTGATCCACTGGGCGGAGCCGGGGTGCGCTACTGGTCGGCGATTGCCGAACATTACCGCCTGGACCTGGAAGTGGTGAACACCCAAGTCGATCCGACCTTCCGCTTCATGACCGTCGACTGGGACGGGCAGATCCGCATGGACCCATCGTCCACCCATGCCATGCAAGGGTTGATCGGTCTGAAAGATCGTTTTGACGTAGCGTTTGGCTGCGACCCGGATCACGACCGTCACGGCATCGTTACCCCGTCCGGCGGCCTGCTGGCGCCGAACAACTACCTCGCCGTGTCCATCGACTACCTGTTCCAGAACCGCCCGCAATGGCGTGCCGATGCTGCCGTGGGTAAAACCGTGGTCAGCAGCGGTCTGATCGATCGCGTGGCCAAGCGCCTGGGTCGTCGCCTGTACGAAGTGCCGGTTGGCTTCAAATGGTTCGCGGAGGGCTTGTTCGACGGCTCGCTGGGTTTTGGCGGCGAAGAAAGCGCCGGTGCCTCGTTCCTGCGCAAGGACGGTGGCGTCTGGAGCACCGACAAGGACGGTCTGATCCCGGCCCTGCTGGCCGCAGAAATGACCGCCCGCACCGGTCGCGACCCAAGCCAGGCGTATCGCGCCCTGACCGATGAACTGGGTGAGCCGTTCTCGGTTCGCGTCGATGCCAAGGCCAACCCTGAGCAGAAAGCCCTGTTGAGCAAGCTGTCCCCGGATCAGGTCACCTCGACCCAACTGGCCGGCGAAGCAATCCAGAGCATCCTCAGTCACGCGCCGGGCAACGACCAGGCCATCGGCGGTCTGAAAGTCATGACCGAAAACGGCTGGTTCGCGGCGCGCCCGTCGGGCACCGAAGACATCTACAAGATCTACGCGGAAAGCTTTGTCAGCGATGAGCACCTCAAGCAGTTGGTGACTGAAGCGCAGACGTTGGTGGATGGCGCTATTTCAGCGAAGTGATTGAGGGACCTGTAGCGAGCTCCCTTACCACAATAGGCTGATACAAAAATGGGGCGGCCATCACGGTCGCCCCATTTTTTTGCCCGTCATTTAACCGATCAAGCCAGATCCACCAACACGACTTCACTGTCTTCAATCGCCGTCACCCGCAACACCTGCTCATCGACAATCGCGACACCGTCTCGAGCTTGTGCACGCAAGCCATTGACTTCAATCACACCTGTCGCTGGCACCAGGTAAGCGCGACGGCCGCCGTCCAAGTGATACTCCGCCGATTCCCCGGCCTTCAGATTCGCCGCCACCAACCGCGCATCGGCGCGAATCCGCAGGCTTTGATCGTCGCCGGCCTTGCCGCTGGCCAGGGTCACAAAACCTTCACGCTGGCCTTTCGGGAAGGGCTTGGCGCCCCACGAGGGTGCCGAGCCGGCCTCGTTGGGGATGATCCAGATCTGGAAGATCCGGGTCTCGGTAGATTCCAGGTTGTACTCACTGTGGGCGATCCCGGTGCCGGCGCTCATCACCTGAACGTCGCCTGCCTCGGTACGGCCCTTATTGCCCAGGTTGTCCTGGTGGGTGATCGCACCTTCACGGACATAAGTGATGATTTCCATGTCCCGGTGCGGGTGCTGTGGAAAGCCTGTGCCGGCGGCGATCACGTCATCGTTCCAGACCCGCAGGTTGCCCCAGTTCATGCGTTTGGGGTCGTGGTACTCGGCGAACGAAAAGTGGTGATGGGCATCCAACCAGCCATGGTGGGCGCCGCCCAAGGTGTTGAAAGGTCTGAGTTCAAGCATGATCGTCTCCTGAAAGGTTCGTCATGGGGCGGTGCGCCTGAGCCACGAAACATGAACCGGTGGTTGATGGCGGGCATCATCTATCAAGCGATAATCGATAAAAAGCGTAAAAAGTGCCTCAATCCAATCGAGTAAATAGATATTAAATAACCTCGAAATCGTCTTATCCAGCCTTCACTTCATCGTATAAGCCAATGACCTGTAAGCATTTCACTAGAACTCAATGGCAAATGCAGACACCATAGCCCTCAACAGCCTCACACCCTGGAGTCCGTCCGCGTGCCGCAACACATCCCTGATCTTCCCCCCGAACTTCGTCCCCTGGCCGAGATGCCGCTGCTCAAGCGCTTGGCGGCGCGTTTTTTCGGACATGGCCTGACCCGTCTTCGCGCACAACACAGGGCATCCTGGCTGCATGGCCAGGCGGATGGCTTTCGTAGCGGGCACAGCGCGGGGGTGGATTACGGGTTCAAGGAAGGCAAGCTTGAAGGGCTGGAGGAAGGTCGGCAGGTGTTGCTGATCCGCGATTCGCGCTCCACCGAACACCGACCGCCGAGTGTCGATGACAACTTGTTCGATGATTGGCGCCTGCCGTTGACTGCCGACATCAAGAAACGCATGAAGGCCGACGTGGCGCGACTGCTGCCCGCGCACGCTCAGCCCAGCGTTGCGCAATGGAAGATGATTTTCAGCGATACACCGTCAACCTCAGTGATTGCCGGGGCGGGCGCGGGCAAGTCGACCACGCTGGTGCTGCGCATTTTATTGCTGACGCACTACCTGGGCTTTGAACTCGGCTCAATGACGGTGGTGACTTTCACCCGGGAGTCGCGCAAGGACTTCATCAATAAGCTGATCGAACTGTTTGGTCTGTGGGGCCGTGTGCTTAGCCTTAAAGAAGCACGGGAGCTGGTGCGCACCTTCCATTCGCGAATTCTGCCGATGGTCCGCAGCTTGCCGGGTTTTGAGCGTCTTCAGGCCTTCGAAAACCTCAGCAATCGCCCGCAAAACGGCGACGAGGACGTCGACAGCAATCCGTTCGACCTGCGCATCAATGACGCCCAGCGCCAACAGTTGAATGCCTGCTACCACTCACTGTTTACCAGCGACGAACGATTCCGCGAGCTGATCCAGCCGCTGTCCCGTCACGCCTTGCAACTTAAAGAGCTGGAGCGTGATCACCCGGATGTGCAGAAGCGCATGGCCGTGACCGAATTGGCGGCCAAACGCGATGAAGAGCTCTGCGATACCGTTGAAGACCTGTGGTTTCGCGCGGGTGCATGGCCCATCAAGGGCATTGATCCGAACCGCCAGACGTTCGATATCAACGGTTCGACGTTCCATTGTCATGGCTATATTCCGACCCTGGACGCTTGGGTCGTATTGGGGTTCGATCCTCGGGAAAACCCGCAGGTCAGTCGCCCCAATGCCAAGCTGACGGTTCGGGCTGAATGGGCTGTAAAGCGCACCCTGTTTCAAGCTTTCTGTCGTAAGCCTTTGATATGGCTTGATAGTTACGAATCGTCCAAGCGTGTTTTGGCTTCGCTGGCGGGGGATGCCAGCGCCGGGCCGGGCTTCGATTACAAGGTCAAGGGTGAGCTGGCTTCGGCACCGTTACTGGACTGTTTTGTCGCCGCCGCCGGGTTTATCGAGAACCTGGGCCTGGATGTGCCAGCAGCGGTGGGTCAGATGAGCTTTGCGAAGGACGATCCGGACCGGTTTTTCTTCGAAGCCTTGAGTCGGTTCTGGCGCGCACTGGAAGATCATTTACTGGATCAAAAGCCGCCGGTCATGACTTACAACCGCATGTTTGCCCTGTTCAGTGAGCACTCACCGGAAAACCTCAAGCTGTTGAGCGATGAACTGCTCAGGCCGTTGTCGCATCTGATGATCGACGAGTTTCAGGACGTATCGCCGCAAATTGTTTCCTGGATTCGCGCCAGCCTGGCCGAAATCCGCAGTCGTGGCCCGGCCATGCATGTCGGGCGCGGCGCGCAGCGCTCGTCACTGTTGTGCGTCGGGGATGACTGGCAATCGATCTACGGCTGGCGCGGCAGTTCGCCGACGTATTTCATGGAATTCAACAAGGAATTCCCGTCGCCGAGCACGACACGGGTGATGCTCAGCGACAACTATCGCAGCCATCAGCACATCATCGATGCTGCCGAGCACATCGTACGTGCGGCGCCGGCGATTCCGGGCAAGAAGGCCAAGGCCAGCGGCGAGCCCAAACAGTTGCAACCGGTCAACGTGCTGGATCGTGACGATCAGGGCATGGCGCAACGGTTGATGGAACACTACCGACGGGGCGATTCAATTTTGATGCTCTATCGAAAAAGTAGCGATAAGTTATTGATAGAACAGCATATCCAGTCTGTAGTTAATGTTGATTCTAGCTTGCCGTACGAAGCTCGGCGTCTTAAGCAACTGACCTATCACAGTGCCAAAGGGCTTCAGGCGGATGCAGTGTTTCTGCTGGGTGATTGCCAGCACCTGACCAGTTCCCCTTACAAAAACCAGGTGTATCGCATGGCCGGGCTGGGCAAGGCTGGCGACGGTGAACCCTATGACAGTGCGCAGAAAGACGAAATCCTGCGCCTGGCCTATGTTGGTATTACCCGGGCGGTGAGTCATTGCTACTGGTATGTCGATGGCCAGGACGGTCAGGCAGTCAACATGCCCAAAGCGTCGGACAAGGTTAGCCAGGGTAAGGCGTTCTTCGCCGATCACCGCCAGGGCAAAAAATTGGCCTGACCTAAAAAGATCGCAACCTTCCGCAGCTCCTACAGGATTACGCAATTCTCTGTAGGAGCTGCCGAAGTCTGCGATCTTTTGACTTTTCATGCCCCACAAAAAAGCCCACGTCATGTGGGCTTTCTGCGGGTTGCGCAATCGTCAGGCATAACTCCTGAGCGCCATCGGCGGAATAAACGCTTCCAGTTCATCCTCCACGGCTTCGATTATTCGTTCTACATCCGCTGCATTCATCACGGTCGCACACGGAATACCGGCGATGGCGATCATGGTTTCGCCACTGGCACGGTCAAAAAGACGGGCAATCATGCTGCCCGGCGCGTCCATGCTCGCCTCGAAACCCATGGGATGAAAATGCCAGCGCATTAGCTGGCAGGCGTTTGGAAAGGTGACTTTGCTGAATGACCCTTTGTTCATGTGTTGCCCGCCTCAGTCATCGAGCGCTTCCTTTAGCTCATGTTAGGAGGGGATGAGCCTTCATTGGCTCAACCGGTGATTGCATTTAAAAGTAGCATCCAGATGTGAAA
This sequence comes from Janthinobacterium sp. LPB2021202312-11-4, assembly GCF_037049705.1. Taxonomy (NCBI): domain Bacteria; kingdom Pseudomonadati; phylum Pseudomonadota; class Betaproteobacteria; order Burkholderiales; family Oxalobacteraceae; genus Janthinobacterium; species Janthinobacterium sp. LPB2021202312-11-4. Next base: position 12,496 of record NZ_JBAGKV010000026.1, read on the forward strand.
ACCATGTGGATTTTTTCAGTCTGTTTGGCGATTGGTTCGATTTTTTTGATATGGGTCACGCCCCGGTCATTCATCGCCAAAAGGCCATCATTGATTGGCCATTGAAGGCAACGCCGAACTTGGGCAAGCTCGGTTTTTTTCGCCGAGCCTTTTATGCACGCCGATGATGATGGTCCGCTGCAAACCCAGGCCACGGGCGATACAGTCATGCGCTACCACTTGTGCTGGAAATACCGGGACCTGGACGGCGTCATGGCCCTCTATCACCCGGACATCCAGTACCACGACTTCTTCCAGAATCGCGTGATGGGGCTGGGAGAGCTGCGCGACTACGTGCGCGACAGCATGCCGCGTAATCCCGACGAAGCGCTGGAGCATTCGGACCGCATTCGGCTGGACGGCAATACCGCGTTCATTCAATACCAGATGACCCTGCGCGGCGGCGAAGGGCTGGTGTCGTTCCGGTCCAGCGAAGCCATCACCGTGCGCGACGGTTTGATCTGGCGCGTCAACGAATACGCCTCCCTGGTGCGCGAGCAATCCACCGGTAAAACCGCGAATAACCTGCGCCCGGCGGTCAGTCGGCTCGGGTTGTCGCCGCGTCAGCTGAGCTTTATGGCCGAAGACCTGCAGCAATATTTTGAGCGCCAGCAACCCTATCTTGATCCCGAGCTGGATTTGCAGCGGGTGGCGAAGGAGTGCGGTTACAGCCGCAACCAGATGTCCTACTTGCTGAATCAGGTGTTGGGGCAAAGCTTCTACCGCTACGTCAATCAGGCACGCTTGCAGCATTTGCTCGCCGCACTGGATAAGGCGAGTCCGCCGCTGCGGGTCGATGAACTGGCGTTTGCCGCCGGTTTCAACTCGCTGTCGGCGTTTTATAGCTGCTTCCGCCAACACACCGGCCAGTCGCCCAAGGCCTACGTCAAACAAATTTCTTTGCGTGCACGCGCGCAAGACAGCCTCTGAGGTCACGCTCTAGGATCGACCCCATCGAAGTTTGAGTGGTGGAGTCTTGTTATGCCGGCGTGGCGCACGATCAGTTTATGGATGGATCAACTCGACGAGCCGTTGCTGGCCCGTCCAGCCCTGGAACACGACCTGGAAGTCGACGTCGCCATCATCGGCGCCGGGTACACCGGGCTCTGGACTGCGTATTACCTCAAACGCCTCGCACCAGGCCTGGAAATAGCCATCGTCGAAGCACAAACCGCCGGGTTCGGCGCCTCGGGCCGCAATGGTGGCTGGCTGATGGGCAACTTGCTGGGCGAAGACCGTTTGCTCGCCGATCTGCCGGCCGAACAACGCCGCGCTTCCTTTGATCTGTTGCACGGCATTCCTGACGAGGTAGAGATCGTCCTCGAACGCGAAGGCATCGACTGTGATTACCGCAAGGGGGGCGTGTTGTATTGCGCGGCCCGTTATCCCGAGCAGGAAACCAGCCTGCGCAGTTATCTGGACAAACTCTATAGCCAGGGCCTGACCGAAAACGATTACCGCTGGCTCAGCCCCGAGCAATTGGCGCAACAGATCAGAGTGGCCAAGCCTTATGGCGGTATTTATGCACCGCACGTGGCGACTATTCACCCGGCAAAGTTGGTGCGCGGTCTGGCCAGGACGGTGGAGCGCATGGGCGTCAAGATCTATGAGAACAGCCCGGTCACTCAGTGGCAGTCCGGCAGCCTGCGCACGGCGAAAGCCGAAGTTCGCAGCCGCTGGGTCGTGCCGGCGGTAGAAGGCTATTCAGTCACGCTGCCACCTCTGGGCCGTTATCAGTTGCCGGTGCAGAGCCTGTTGGTGGCCACCGAGCCGCTGTCCGCCGCGACCTGGGACGAAATCGGCTTGAGTCAGGGCCAGGCCTTCAGCGAGAGCAGCCGCCAAGTGACTTACGGTCAACGCACCGCCGACAACCGTTTAGTGTTTGGCGCCCGGGGTGGGTATCAGTTTGCCGGCAAGTTGCGCCATGACTTCGACCTGACCAGCAGCGAAGTCGATCTGCGGCGTTACCTGTTCGGCGAACTGTTTCCGCAACTCAAAAACGTGCGCATCACCCATGCCTGGGGCGGCAACCTGGGCATGTCCCGGCGTTTCAGGCCACACATGCTCTGCGATCAGGCCAGTGGCATCGCGCTGTCCGGCGGTTATGGCGGGGAGGGTGTCGGCGCCAGCAATTTGGGCGGGCGGACCCTGGCCGATCTGATCCTGGAGCGCGATACCGATTTGGTACGCCAGCCCTGGGTCATCTCTCAAGGAGGCCTCGACGCGCTGAAAGCCTGGGAACCCGAGCCCTGCCGCTGGCTCGGCTACAACGCGATCATTCGCAGTTTCGTCCACGAAGACCAGACCCTGGCCAACCCGGCCACCGCACCCTGGCGGCGCAAACTCGCCAGCGGCGTGGCGGGGTTCATGGAAGGTTTCATGCAGTAAACGGCGTTTTCCTAAAGAGACAGGTACTCCCATGAGCATCACGCAATTCAAGAACACCGCAACCCTGAAGCTGGACGAATCCAACCCGGTTGCCGTGCCGTTGGGCACGCCCGTGGCAGTGGCCTCGACCACCAGCGTCGAGCGCGACGACGGCGTCGAAACCGGTGTCTGGGAATGTACCCCCGGCCGCTGGCGCCGGCAGATCGTTGCTCAGGAGTTCTGTCACTTCATCCAGGGCCGCTGCACCTTCACCCCCAACGGCGGTGAAACCCTGCACATAGAAGCCGGCGATGCACTGATGTTGCCGGCCAACAGTCTCGGTATCTGGGATATCCAGGAAACCGTGCGCAAGACCTACGTTTTGATTTTTTGATTTTTTGATTTTTTGATTTTGATTGCCTGCCAATAACAACAGCCACCCACAGGAATCGACTCATGATCCGAAAGACACTGACCCTGGCGCCCCTTGCACTCGTCGCGACCCTCGGCCACGCCGCCGATACCGTGAAAATCTACAACTGGTCGGACTACATCGCCCCCGACACCACCAAGAACTTCCAGAAAGAAACCGGCATCGGTTTCAGCTACGACGTCTACGACAGCAACGAAACCCTCGACGGCAAGTTGATGACCGGCAAATCCGGTTACGACGTGGTGTTTCCGTCCAACCACTTCATGGCCCGGCAGATTGAGGGCGGGGCGCTGAAGAAACTCGACAAGAGTCAGTTGCCAAACTGGAAGAACCTCAACCCGGTATTGATGAAGGCGTTGCAGAACAACGATCCGGGCAATGAGCACGGCTTTCCGTACCTGTGGGGCAGCACCGGCATTGGCTACAACATCGCCAAGGTCAAAGCGGTGTTGGGCGACAACGCGCCAGTCGACTCCTGGGACCTGATCTTCAAGCCCGAGAACATGGCCAAACTGCAAAAGTGCGGCGTGGCCATCCTCGACAACGGCCCGGAACTGCTGCCGGCAGCGCTCAACTACCTGGGCCTGCCGCACCACAGCAAAAACCCGGAAGACTATAAAAAAGCCGAAGCGCTGCTGATGAAAGTCCGGCCGTATGTCAGCTACTTCCATTCGTCCAAGTACACCAGCGACCTGGCCAACGGCGACATCTGTGTGGCCGTCGGTTTCTCCGGCGACATCCTGCAAGCGGAAAACCGTGCCAAGGAAGCCAAGAACGGCGTAGACATCGGCTACTCGATTCCCAAGGAAGGCGCCGCGATCTGGTTCGACATGGTCGCCATGCCCGCCGACGCCCCGGACGAAAAGGCCGGCTACGCCTTCATGAACTACCTGCTGCGCCCGGACGTCATGGCCAGCATCAGCAACTACGTGCACTACGCCAATGGCAATGAACAGGCTGACAGCCTGATCGACCCGGCGATCAAGAACGACACCAAGGTGTATCCGAGCCCGGAAATGATGGGCAAATTGTTCGCGCTTGAGGCGATGCCGCTGAACATTGATCGGGTTCGGACAAGGGTGTGGAACAAGATTCGGACGGGGAGTTGATCAGCTCGACGATGGCCTCTTCGAGTGCCGGCGAATGGCGTCGGCTACTTGAAATAGAGGGCACGTGAACTGAAAGGCATAACGCAAGCGCAGCGTTATGCTAATACGGTCATAAAACCTGTCAGTTATGACAGGTTTTTTTGTTCCCGTTTGTTGATTGAATCATCTGGCTGCCTGCAGGGCAGGATCAATCAATTGGGAGGTAAGGTCATGACTGACAATGTTGAGGGTACGATCAAGGGCACAATCACACACGCCACGACTGGAGCCGTGCGGGAATTCAACTCTGTAGAGGTGGGGCGGTCAGCTTTGGGTGGGGATCTTAACGCCTGGGGGTACTCGTCTACGCCTAATGAGGCCATCAGTTTCTCCCTTTTCGGCAGTGATCCGAACTCAGGCACCTACTACCTTGGCAGGTTGCCGGAGATGCGCAGCGCCACCTTTCATCCGGATTTTGCCCTGGCTCACAAGGGAATTATCGGCACGTTGTTTTTTAACAATGACAAGGACGCAACGCGTATCCACGGCAGCTTGCATTTTGAGACCCATGCAGATGAAGCCGGGAACCGCTACAAGATTGACGTCGACTTCGACATCACCGGGATTTCGACTGCTGCTGACAGTTCGCCATTGGCAAAATAAAAAACGGTCACGGCCACAATCGGTGATCCGCCCACACTTCTGGTTTGTGCGAGGGGCATGTCCCCTCGCCAACGCTAGTGGCTGCCCGGTTTTTCATTTAGTTGATGGCAATGCACTGGCACTCATATTAATAAGCCCGGAAAGTGAGACGCTATCGACAATTTCTAACTTAGCCCTATTTAATAATTAAATATTAAATTGTCAGACAATCAGTTCAAGCTCCATCACCGTAAACAATATTCCAATCCCTCATCCCTTGTTTTCGGGCACTTGCCCGAACAGCCAAGTTTTATCTCGAAAAAGTACTAGACGATTGATTTCCAATTGTGTCAGGTTTCTTACGCCTTCATTGGGCGAGTGATTGGACGATCTCGCCAGAGATTGTCCCGTCGGACAAAAACTGTTCCATTGATTAACAAGGAAGTGTGTTTATGTCGAAAGTAAAAGACACCGCTGTTGATTCACTGAACGCATTGGCGGCTACCAGCTCTGCGTGGAATCAGATCAACAGTTTCAGCCATCAGTATGACCGGGGCGGCAATCTCACGGTCAATGGCAAACCCTCCTTCTCGGTGGATCAAGCCGCGACGCAACTGCTGCGCGATGGTGCTTCCTGGCACGATCTCAACGGCAGTGGCAAGATCGAACTGACCTACACCTTTCTGACCTCCCAGACTTCGAATTTCAGCGGCCTGGGCGTCACCGGTTTCAGTCAGTTCACCGCCCTGCAAAAAGCTCAAGCCGTACTCGCCATGCAATCCTGGGCCGACGTGGCCAATGTCACGTTTGCTGAAGCGTCCAAGGGTGGCGACGGCCACATGACCTTTGGTAACTACAGCGGCGGCCAGGACGGCGCGGCGGCGTTTGCTTTCTTGCCGGGCACCGAGCCGGGTTATGACGGCCAGTCCTGGTACCTGACCGGCAGCGGTTACAACGTCAACAAGACCCCGGGCGTGAACAATTACGGGCGTCAGACGCTCACCCATGAAATCGGCCATACCCTGGGCCTGTCTCACCCTGGCGACTACAACGCCGGCGAAGGCAACCCGACTTACAACGACGCGTCCTACGGCCAGGACACCCGTGGCTACAGCCTCATGAGTTACTGGAGTGAAAGCAATACCAGCCAGAACTTCAGCAAGGGCGGGGTAGAAGCCTACTCGTCCGGACCGCTGATGGACGATATCGCGGCCATCCAGAAACTCTACGGCGCCAACCTGGAAACCCGTACCGGTGACACCACCTACGGGTTCAACTCCAACGCCGGCCGTGATTTCCTGAGCGCAAGTTCGTCGGCCGACAAACTGGTGTTCTCGGTGTGGGACGCGGGCGGCAAGGACACCCTGGATTTCTCCGGTTTTACCCAAAACCAGAAGATCAACCTCAATGACGCCTCGTTCTCCGACGTTGGCGGCCTGGTAGGTAACGTGTCCATTGCCAAGGGCGCCATCATCGAAAACGCCATTGGCGGTTCGGGCAACGACCTGCTGATCGGTAATAGCGTGGCCAACGAACTGAAGGGCGGTGCCGGCAACGACATCCTTTACGGCGCGGGCGGTGCGGACAAACTGTGGGGTGGTTCGGGTTCGGACACCTTCGTGTTTGCCGCCAGCAGCGACTCCAAGCCAGGGGCGGCCGATCAGATCCTCGATTTTGTCAGCGGCCTGGACAAGATTGACCTGACCGGCATCACCAACGGCGCTGGCCTGCACTTCGTGAACTCGTTCACCGGTGCGGCAGGCGACGCAGTGTTGACCTCTTCGGGCGGCAACAGCCTGTTGTCGGTGGACTTCTCCGGGCACGGCGTGGCTGATTTCCTCGTCAGCACCGTGGGCCAGGCAGTCACCACGGACATCGTGGCCTGATCCAAGGCAAAAAGGAGCGCGGCGCGAGGTGCACCGCGCTCTGTCCTTGCATCGATGGGCGCTGTGAGTGAGGCTACATGCCGGAGTAAAACGTCCTATGACCGATAACGCCTTTACCTACCGAACAACCGCGTGGCTTTTGGCGACGCTGATGATGTTTTTTGGAGATGTAGCCATGGCAAGCAGCCTGAAACTGGCGGACCCCTCGGAGCTGGCCGGCAAGTGGCAAGCGACCTTGAACACCGCGCAAGACACCCCGCAGTCCCAAGCGATGCAGGACAAGCCGTCGAACGTCTGCCTTATCGACCTTGAACAAAACCAGACCCTGGGCAAGGGTGCCGAGTGCCTCGGCGCGTGGCTGGACGAGCCGGCCATTGGCTGGTTCCCGGAACCCGACGGCATCGCGATTACCGGCAAGGAAGGCTCAAGAATTGTGTTTTTCAGTCGACAGCGAGAAGGCCTTTATCAAAGTACTTTGAAGTCGGGTCTGATCATTACGCTAGTGCGTGCGCCACATTAAGTAAAAGAACAAGAACAGAACTCGTCAATTGCCTTTATAAGCCGCCGATCAATAGTCATGCCTCTTGGTTAATCAAGAGAATTGTTATTCGTTTGTAAGCGCTAGTTGACGATGCATGCCTTGCCTGTGTGCGGACAGTTAATTGAACACCTCGTCAAAGAATGGCGAGGGCTATCATCTCAGGGAAAAACAATGAAGATGCCGAAGCCCCCAGGCACCGCACCATTATTCAAGGCACTGGGCGACTATAAAAGCATCCTGATCAGCGTCGGATGTTTTACCGCACTGATTAACGTGCTGATGCTGGTCCCGTCTATTTATATGCTCCAGGTCTATGACCGGGTGCTGTCTTCGCAAAACGAAACCACCCTGGCCATGTTGTCCTTGATGGTGGTGGGGTTCTTTGTCTTCATCGGGTTGCTGGAGATCGTGCGCAGTTTTATTGTCATCCGCATCGGTAGCCAATTGGAGCGCCGCTTCAACCTGCGGGTTTATCAAGCCGCGTTCGAACGCAACCTGTTCAAGGGCGAAGGCAATGCCGGGCAATCCCTGGGTGATTTGACCCATATTCGCCAGTTCGTTACGGGCCCGGCGCTGTTTGCGTTCTTCGACGCTCCGTGGTTCCCGGTGTACCTGTTCGTGATTTTCCTGTTCAACGTCTGGTTGGGCGTGTTGGCCACCGCCGGTGCGGTGCTGCTGATCGGGCTCGCGTGCCTGAACGAAGCCATGACCAAAAAGCCGTTGGGCGAGGCCGCCGGTTATTCCCAGAAGTCCAGCCAGTTGGCCACCAGCCACTTGCACAACGCCGAAACCATCCAGGCGATGGGCATGCTCGGGGCCTTGCGCAAGCGTTGGTTCCAGGCGCATTCGCGTTTTCTCGGCCTGCAAAACCAGGCCAGCGACACCGGCGCGGTGATCAGCTCCCTGAGCAAAACCCTGCGTCTGTGCCTGCAATCGCTGGTGTTGGGCTTGGGCGCACTGCTGGTGATCAAGGGTGACATGACCGCCGGGATGATGATTGCCGGTTCCATTTTGATGGGCCGGGTGCTGAGCCCCATCGATCAACTGATCGCGGTCTGGAAGCAATGGAGCGGCGCAAAACTCGCTTATCGTCGCCTCGATGCCTTGCTGCAAGCCTATCCACCGAGTGACGAAGCCATGGCGCTGCCCGCGCCCAAAGGGCAGATCAGCTTCGAGCAAGTCAGCGCCGGGCCTCCGGGCTCGCGTACCGCGACGTTGCACATGGTCAATTTCAGCCTCGGTGCCGGTGAAGTACTGGGTGTGCTGGGGGCGTCCGGTTCCGGCAAATCGACCCTGGCCCGAGTGCTGGTCGGTGTGTGGCCGACCCTCGGCGGCACGGTGCGGCTCGACGGCGCAGACATCCATCGCTGGAACCGCGACGACCTCGGCCCGTACATCGGCTATCTGCCCCAGGACATCGAATTGTTCAGCGGCAGCATCGCGGAAAACATCGCGCGTTTTCGTGAGACCGACCCGCAGCAAGTCGTGGAAGCGGCGCAACACGCCGGGGTCCACGAAATGATCCTGCGCATGCCCCAAGGCTACGACACCGTGCTCGGCGAAGACGGCAGCGGTTTGTCCGGGGGGCAGAAGCAGCGCGTGGCCCTGGCCCGCGCCCTGTACGGCAACCCGAGTCTGGTGGTGCTGGATGAACCGAATTCCAACCTCGACACCGTCGGTGAAGCGGCACTGGCCGGGGCCATCGCTCATATGAAAGCCCGGGGCACCAGTGTGATTTTGGTGACTCACCGCTCCTCGGCCCTGGCCCAGGCCGACAAATTGCTGGTGCTCAACGACGGTCGTTTGCAGGCGTTCGGTCCGAGCCAGGATGTGCTCAAGGCGCTGTCCGGCAATCAATCCGCCAACCAGGAACAAAAAACCGCGCAGACACCGGGCGGGCTCAGCATGAGCCGGCAGTATCAGCCCACGACAAGGAATTCGGGTGTATGAGCAGCGCACGCATGAACACTGAAAACGAAACGACCATGGAACACGATTACATCGCCGAGCGCCCTGAACGTGACGCCCGGTTCTTCGCCCGCATGGGCTGGATTCTGGCGATCGTCGGCGCTGGCAGTTTTTTCACCTGGGCCAGCCTTGCGCCGCTGGATCAAGGTATCCCGGTGCAAGGCACTGTCGTCGTTTCCGGCAAGCGCAAAGCCGTGCAGTCAATTGGCAACGGCGTGGTCAGCCGGATTCTGGTGCGCGAAGGCCAGGTGGTGAAGCAGGGCCAGCCGCTGTTCCAGCTCGATCAGACCCAGGCCGCCGCCGATGTCGATTCGTTGCAGGCGCAATACCGCATGGCCTGGGCCAGCGTGGCGCGTTGGGAGAGCGAACGGGACAACCTCAAGCAAGTGACGTTTCCCGAAGCGTTGAGCAAGGACGCCGATCCACGGCTGGCCCTGGTGCTTGAAGGCCAGCGGCAATTATTCAGCAGTCGCCGCGAAGCCTATGCCCGTGAACAGGGCGGGCTGCGCGCCAATATCGAAGGCGCCAGCGCGCAATTGGCCGGCATGCGCCGGGCGCGCACCGACCTGACGGCCCAAGCGAGTTCGCTGCAACAGCAATTGAGCAACCTTCAGCCCTTGGCCGACAACGGCTACATCCCGCGCAACCGGCTGATGGAATACCAGCGTCAGTTGTCGCAAGTGCAGCAACAACTGGCGGAAAACACCGGCGAAAGCGGCCGGGTAGAGCAGGGCATCCTCGAAGCGAAGCTCAAGCTGCAACAGCACATCGAGGAATACCAGAAAGAAGTCCGCACCCAACTGGCCGACGCGCAACTCAAAAGCGTGACCCTCAAGGAGCAACTGACCTCCGCCGGGTTCGATTTGCAGCACCGCGAGATCATCGCCACCGCTGACGGCATTGCGGTCAACCTTGGGGTTCACACCGAAGGCGCCGTGGTGCGTCAGGGCGAAACCCTGCTGGAAATCGTCCCCCAGGGCACCACCCTGGAAGTGGAAGGGCACTTGCCGATCAACCTGATCGACAAGGTCGGCACGCACCTGCCGGTGGACATTCTGTTTACCGCGTTCAACCAGAGCCGCACCCCGCGTGTGCCGGGCGAAGTCAGCCTGATTTCTGCCGACCAGATGATCGACGAGAAAACCGGTGCGCCGTATTACGTCTTGCGCAGTAGCGTCAGTGACCAGGCCATGGAAAAACTCCACGGTTTGGTGATCAAGCCCGGCATGCCGGCGGAAATGTTCGTGCGCACGGGTGAACGTTCACTCCTCAACTATCTGTTCAAACCGCTGCTCGACCGGGCAGGCTCCGCGTTGACCGAGGAATAAGGATGTTCGGCTGTATGAATAAGCTTTCCATGCTCGGGGCAGCCTTGGCGTTGCTGACGTGCAACAGTGCGATGGCCCTGGGGCCGTTTGAAATCTACGAACAGGCGTTGCGCAATGATCCGGTGTTCCTCGGTGCCATCAAGGAACGGGATGCCGGCCTTGAGAATCGCATCATCGGCCGTGCCGGGCTGTTGCCAAAAGTCGGTTACAACTACAACAAGGGGCGTAATACCTCCAAGGTCACCCAGATTAATGAAGGGCGGCCAGACTTCACCGAGAACCGCAACTACAGCAGCTACGGCTCGACCCTGACCCTGCAACAACCGTTGCTCGACTACGAGGCGTACGCGTCGTACCGCAAAGGCGTGGCGCAATCGCTGTTTGCCGACGAAGCCTTTCGTGGCAAGAGCCAGGAATTACTGGTGCGGGTGCTGGAGAACTACACCAAGGCGTTGTTTGCCCAGGATCAGATCGACATCGCGCAAGCGAAGAAGAAGGCTTTCGAACAACAGTTCCAGCAGAACGAACACATGTTTCGCCAGGGCGAGGGCACGCGCACCGACATTCTCGAAGCCGAGTCCCGTTATGAACTGGCCACGGCAGAGGAAATCGAAGCGCGGGATGAGCAGGACGCGTCATTGCGCGAACTGGGCGCGCTGATCGGCGTTCCGGCCGTCAACATTGGTGACCTGGCGCCGCTGGACCAGAACTTCCAGACCTTTACCTTACAACCGGCCAACTACGACACCTGGCACGAGATGGCCGTGGCCAATAACCCGAACCTGGCCTCCCAGCGCCAGGCCGTGGAAGTGGCGCGCTATGAGGTCGAACGCAACCGCGCCGGGCACCTGCCCAAAGTCAGCGCCTATGCCGCCGTGCGCCAGAACGAATCGGAAAGTGGCAACACCTACAACCAGCGCTACGACACCAACACCATTGGTATCGAAGTGAACGTGCCGTTGTATGCCGGCGGCGGGGTTTCGGCATCCACGCGTCAGGCCAGCCGCACCATGGAACAGGCCGAATACGAACTGGACGGCAAGACCCGGGAAACCCTGATCGAGCTGCGCCGCCAGTTCAGCGCCTGCCTGTCGGGGGTGAGCAAACTGCGCGCCTATCAAAAAGCCCTGATCTCCGCCGAAGCGCTGGTGGTGTCGACCAAGCAAAGCATTCTTGGCGGCGAACGGGTCAACCTCGATGCGTTGAACGCCGAACAACAGCTATTTACCACCCGCCGTGATTTGGCCCAGGCCCGCTATGACTACCTGATGGCGTGGACCAAGTTGCATTACTACGCCGGAACCTTGAACGAGCAGGATCTGGCCAAGGTGGACGAGGCCTTTGGCCTGGGCCCGAACACCCGATAACGACCTGAAGGAAAGATCGCGTAGGAGCTGCCGAAGGCTGCGATCTTTTGATGTCCCAACGATCTTGCAGACGCTAAAAGATCGCAGCCTGCGGCAGCTCCTACAAAAAACAAAAAAAGTGAGAAGACATGGACGTTCAAATCAAGCCGATTTCGGTCGGCACACTATTGCTCGCAGTTTGTGTGATGTCTGCGGCAGTCCAGGCTCAATACCTCGAAACCGGTACACCCGGCGACGCCGCCAGTTGGCGTTCGCCCGAGTTCCAGCGCGATTGGGGCCTGGCCCGGATGCAGGCTGATCAAGCCTACGCCGCCGGTATCACCGGTAAAGGCGTGAAGGTTGGTGAACTGGATTCCGGCTTCGATTCCAGCCATCCCGAGTTCGCTACTAGCCGTTATCACGCGGTGATGACCCGTGGCAGCTACGTCGATGGCGCGCCGTTCAACGTCGCCGGCACGCTCAACCCCAACAACGACTCCCATGGCACCCACGTCACCGGCACCATCGGCGCCTCCCGGGATGGCAGCGGCATGCACGGCGTGGCGTACAACGCGGAGGTCTATGTCGCCAACACCAACAAGAACGACAGCTTCCTGTTCGGCCCCAACCCCGATCCGCAATATTTCAAAGCGGCTTACAACGCTTTGGCGGATGCCGGTGTGCGGGCGATCAATAACAGTTGGGGCAGTCAGCCGCCGGACGTCAGCTACCGCACGCTGGATGATTTGCACGCGGCCTACGCCCAACACTTCAACAAAGGCACGTGGCTGGATGCCGCCGCCGATGTTTCTTCCCGTCGCGGCGTGGTTAACGTATTCAGCGCCGGCAACAGCGGTTACCCGAATGCCAGCGTGCGCTCGGCGCTGCCGTACTTCCAGCCCGACCTTGAAGGCCACTGGCTGGCCGTCTCCGGGCTGGATCAAGCCAATCAGCAGAAGTACAACCAGTGCGGCCTCGCCAAGTATTGGTGCATCACCACCCCCGGCGCGAAGATCGACAGCACCATTCTCGATGGCGGTTACGCGATCAAGTCCGGCACCTCAATGTCCGCACCCCACGCCACGGGCGCCCTGGCGCTGGTGATGGAACGCTACCCGTACATGAACAACCAGCAAGCGCTGCAAGTGCTGCTGAGCACCGCGACGCAACTCGACGGTTCGATCACCAATGCGCCGAACACCCAGGTCGGCTGGGGCGTGGCCAACCTTGATCGGGCGATGCACGGGCCGGGGCAATTGCTCGGCGGGTTCGACGCCCATCTTGGGGCAGGGCAGAGCGACGTGTGGAGCAACGGCATCAGCGACAAGGCGTTGATCCAGCGCCAGGCCGAAGACGCCGCCGAACACACGGCGTGGCAACAGACCTTGCAAGTCAAAGGCTGGCAAAACGGCCTGGCAGCGGGCGCCAGTCAACAGGATCAGACCGACTACGCCGTGGGCATGGCGCGGGATGCCGCAGCCGCCAGCCGCGTCTACGAAGGCAGCCTGATCAAGTCCGGCGCCGGGGGGCTGATGCTAACCGGCGACAGCACCTATCGCGGACCGACCACGGTCAATGGCGGCCTGCTGGCGGTCAACGGTTCCCTGGCCTCAAACGTGACCGTAAATGACAGTAGCACCCTCGGCGGCTCCGGGCGCATCGGCGGGTTGATCGCCAACTCGGGCGGCACCGTGGCGCCGGGAAATTCCATCGGCACCTTGCAAGTCAATGGTGATGTGACCTTTGCGCCTGGCTCAACCTACGCCGTGGAGCTGTCGCCGACCCGCAGCGATCGAATCGTCGCCAGCGGCACGGCCACCGTCAGCGGCGCCACCGTGAGTCTGTTCCTGGAAAACAGCCCGTCCTTGCTCAGCACCGCTCAAGTGCAAAGCCTGCTCGGTCATCAGTACGACATTCTGCAAGCGACTGGCGGCGTGCAGGGTCAATTCGGCGCGGTCCTGCCCAACTACCTGTTTATCGGCGGAACGCTCAATTACGCGGCGAACAGCATTCAACTGAACGTCGAGCGCAACACCACAAGCTTCGCCAGCGTCGGCCAAACGCCGAACCAGCGTGCCGTCGCCAGTGCCGTGGAAGGGCTGGGCACCGGCAATGCGGTCTACGAAAGCCTGCTGCTGTCACCGTCCGCGAGTTCGGCGCAACAGGCATTCCAGCAGTTGTCGGGGGAAATCTCCCCGGCCCTGAGTTCGGTGTTGATCAACGACAGTCGTTACCTGCGCGATGCGCTGGGCGAGCGCCTCAGCGACGTCAAAGGTGCGCAAAGCAATGGCTGGATCAAGGCTCTCGGCGCCTGGGGCAAAACCGATGACCGTCACGACACCGCTGGCTACACCAGCTCGATTGGCGGGTTGCTCGCGGGTGTCGATGGGGCGCTGGATGAGCAGACCCGGATCGGCCTCGTCACCGGTTACAGCGACCGTTCGGTCAACATGGGCGCGGGGACGCATTCCTCGGCCAAGGTCGACAGCTATCACTTGGGCGTTTACGCCGGCCACGAATTGGGCGCCTGGCGGCTCAGTGCGGGCGGCGCCTACAGCTGGCATCGCGCTGATGTGAAACGTGACCTGCAACACAGCGACGTCAGCGCCAAGCAGAAAGCCAAAGTCGATGCGGCGACCACCCAAGTCTTCGGCGAGGCGGCGTATCGCCTGAACCTGCAACCCGTGGCGCTGGAACCGTTCGCCAATCTGGCTTACGTGCACCTCGATACCGAAGGCTTCACAGAAAAAGGCGACGCTGCGGCGCTGAAAAGCCGTGGCGACACCCGTGATGCGGTGCTCAGCACCTTGGGCCTGCGGGCACTGAAAACCGTCAACCTGAGCAGTCAGCAGCAACTCGACTTGAGCGGCAGCCTCGGTTGGCAGCACAACCTCAGCAGCACCGACTCCGAACAACGCCTGGCGTTTGCCAGCGGCAGCACACCGTTCTCGGTGGAGAGCTCGCCGCTGGTGCGCGATGCCGCACTGCTCGGCGCCCATGCCAGCCTGGCCCTGAGCCGCGACATTCGCTTGAACCTCGATTACAACGGTCAATTGGCTAGCCGCGAGAAGAGCCATGGCGTGGGGCTTAGCCTCAATTGGCAGTTTTAAACACGTTAAGTGGTGAGCTGGTTCGCCTCCGGTTAAGCAAAACCCTGTGGGAGCGGGCTTGCTCGCGATGGCGGACTGTCAGCCAACACTTATGTTGACTGGTGCGACGCCTTCGCGAGCAAGCCCGCTCCCACGGGTTCTGCCGGGAACCAGAGCCTACGGCACTGCACACGGATATTTGGCAACACAACTAAGGATGGTCGTTGGATGAAGCTTGAAAACAACAACACATTTGCCCTGAAAACCCTCAACCTCGCCGTGCTCTGCGCACTGGCGACCCTGGGCACCGCCCATGCCGCGCCTTACGTGGAAAACGGCAAGCTCGGTGACCCGAACAGTTGGCGCAGTGCCGAGTTCAATGCCGATTGGGGCGTTGGCGCGATCAACGCCCAGGACGCCTACGCCGCCGGCTACACCGGCAAAGGCGTGAAACTGGGGATCTTCGACCAACCGGTCTATGCGGCGCACACGGAGTTTTCCGGCACCAACAAGGTGATCAACCTGGTCACCAGTGGCATTCGCGAATACACCGACCCGTACATTCCGGTCAAAGCCGGGGATGCGTTCCGCTATGACGGCGCGCCCTCGGTCGGCTCCGACGGCAAGCTCGGCGCCCACGGCACCCACGTCGGCGGGATCGCTGCCGGCAGCCGCGACGGTGGCCCGATGCACGGCGTGGCGTTTGGCGCGCAGATCCTCAGCGCCGACAACGGCGACCCGGGTCCCGAGGACGGGATCATTCGCGGCAACGACGGCGCCGTCTACAAGGCCGGTTGGGATGCCCTGATCGCCAGCGGCGCGCGGATCATCAACAACAGTTGGGGCATCGGTATCACCGATCGCTTCGACCTCGGCGGGCGCAACCCGGCGTATCCGCACTTCACCGTGCAAGACGCGCAGTTGCAGTTCAACGAAATCCAGCCTTTGCTCGGCACCAAACCGGGCGGAGCCTATGACGGCGCCATCGCGGCGGCCCGCAGCGGCATCGTGACGATCTTCGCCGCCGGTAACGACTACAACCTCAACAACCCAGACGCCATCGCAGGCCTGGCGTATTTCGTACCGGACATTGCGCCGAACTGGATCACCGTCGCCGCGCTGCAAAAGAACCCGGACCTGACCTACGGCATCAGCACCTTTTCCTCGCGCTGCGGCTATACCGCGAGTTACTGCGTGTCGGCACCGGGCAGCAAAATTTACAGCTCGATCATCAGCGGCACCGACCCCGACAATGTCGGTACCGGTTACGCCAACTACAACGGCACCTCGATGGCCGCGCCGCACGTGGCCGGTTCCATGGCGGTGTTGATGGAGCGCTTCCCGTACATGACCGGCGCCCAGGTCGCCAGCGTATTGCGCACCACCGCGACTGACCTTGGCGCGCCCGGTGTCGATGCGCTTTACGGCTGGGGCATGATCAACCTGGGCAAGGGCATCAATGGCCCGGCGATGTTCGTCACCGAGCAAGACGTCCCTGAAGAATTCCGCATTCAAGGTGCCTACGGTTCCAGCCAGTTTGTCGCGGACCTGCCCGGCATCGGCGCGATCATCGATGCCGGCAAACCCACCGAGCGCGTGTGCAACGACGTGCACTGCGGGCTCGACACCTGGCGCAACGATATTTCCGGTCACGGTGGCTTGACCAAACAAGGCATCGGCACGCTGGTGATGACCGGCGCCAACACTTACACCGGCCCGACCCTGGTCAATCAGGGGCGCCTGGCGATTAACGGTTCGCTGGCCTCCGCCGTCACCGTCAATGACAGCGGCATCCTCGGCGGTAACGGCCGTATCGGCGCATTGACCGCGAAAAGCGGCGGCACCGTGGCGCCGGGCAATTCCATCGGCACCTTGCAGGTAGCCGGCGACGTGGTCTTCGAGCGAGGTTCGACCTACGCCGTGGAACTGTCACCCACGAGTAGCGACCAGATCGTCGCGGGCGGCAAAGCCGTGATCGATGGCGCCACCGTCAGTCTGTCCCTGGAAAACAGCCCGACCTTGCTGACCACCGCCCAGACGCAAAGCTTGCTCGGCCATCAGTACAACATCCTGCAAGCGGCGGGGGGTATCCAGGGGCAGTTCGGCGCGGTATTGCCGAACTACCTGTTTATCGGCGGCGCCCTGGATTACTCGGCCACCGGGATTCAACTGGCGGTGGAGCGCAATGCGACGGCCTTCAGCGATGTCGGCCAGACCCCGAACCAGCGCGCCGTCGCCGCTGCCGCCGAGCAATTGGGCGCGGGCAATGCGTTGTACGAAACGCTGCTGCTGGCACCGAACGCGGCGGTGGCCCAGCAAGCGTTCCAGCAACTGTCCGGGGAGATTCACCCGGCCATTGGCACGATGCTGATCAACGACAGCCGTTATCTGCGTGATGCGGTCAGCGAGCGTCTGCGTGAACGTGACCTGTTCGACGCCGGCGCGCCGACCGACGACAAGAGCAACCTGTGGGTCAAGGTCCTGGGCGCTTGGGGCAAGAGCGACGGCGGTCACGACAACGCCAGTTCCAACAGTTCCATCGGCGGTTTGCTGGTGGGTGGCGATGGCTTGGTCGCTAAAGATACCCGTCTAGGTTTCGTCACCGGGTATAGCGACAGTTCGTTGAGCATGGGCGACGGCACGCATTCGTCGGCCTCGGTCGACAGCTACCACTTGGGTGCGTACCTGGGGCATGAAATCGAGGCCCTGCGCCTGAGCGTCGGTGGTGCCTATAGCTGGCATCGAATCGATGCGAAACGTGACCTGCAATTCGCCGATGTCAGCGGCAAGCAGAAGACCAAACACGACGCGAGCACCGCGCAGGTGTTCACCGAAGCGGCTTATCGTTTGGATCTGCAACCCCTGGCCCTGGAACCGTTCGCCAAACTGGCTTATGTGCACTTGAACAGCGAAAGCTTTACCGAGAAAGGGGATGCCGCCGCGCTCAAGGGCGGTGAAGACAATCGCGACGCCGTGCTGTCGACCCTCGGTCTGCGAGCGAGCAAAGCCATTGCGCTGTCCGACCGGAAAAGCCTCGAACTGTCCGGCAGCCTCGGCTGGCAGCACAACTTGAGCAGTGTCGATACCGATCAACACCTGGCGTTTGCCAACGGCAACACCGGGTTCAACGTGCAGAGCGTGTCGATGGACCGCAACGCCGCCGTCGTCGGCCTGCGCGCCGGGTTGGCCTTGAACAAAGCTACTCGCGTAAACCTGGATTACAACGCACTGCTGGGTTCCAACGAGAAGGATCACGGCGTAGGCCTGACCCTCGACTGGCAGTTCTGATTTGACGCTAAGGAAGCAAAGACATGGGACTGTTTGATTACAAAAATGCCGGCAGTGCGGCGGGCAAAGCGTTGTACAGCGACGCCATCGCACTGACGTTGTACGCCTACACACCAACCGGCCAGCCATTGCCGGCCACCGGTTGGGCGCCGATTCAGGCTTCGGCCCTGGGTTATCAGGGCAAAGTCGGCGCCCAAGGCACGTTTTATGGCGAGAAGGACGGCTTCACCAGCGCCGAAGCCGAGGTGCTCGGCAAGTACGACGCCGCCGGCAAGTTGATCGGCCTCGGCGTGGCGTTTCGCGGCACCGGTGGCCTGGGCTACAGCGACACCTTCGGCGACATGAAAAACAACCTGCTGGCCGCCGTCGGCCCAGTGGATTACGCGAAGAACTACGCCAAAAGTGCGTTCGACACCTTGCTCAAGGACGTCGCCGCGTTCGCCATCGCCCATGGCCTGAGCGCCAAGGACGTGTTGATCAGCGGCCATAGCCTCGGTGGACTCGGCGTCAACAGCGTCGCGGAACTCGCCGCCAGCAACTGGGGCGGGTTCTTCAAGGACGCCAGCTATGTGGCGTTCGCCTCGCCGACCCAGAGCGCCAGCGGCAACAACGTGCTGAATATCGGCTACGAGAACGACCCGGTGTTTCGTGTGCTCGACGGCACCACGTTCAGCAGCGGCTCCCTGGGCAAACACGATGGTCATCAGGACTCGGCGACCAACAACATCGTCAATTTCAATGACCAGTACGCCTCCACCGCGCAGAACCTGGTGCCCTTCAGCATCCTCAACCCGCTGAACTGGTCGGCCCATGGCTCGCTGGGCTACGCCGACGGCTTGAACCGGGTGATCGGTTCAAATTTCTACGACCTCACCAGCAAGGACTCGACGCTGATCGTTTCCAACCTGGCGCTCGATTCCCGGGGTAAAACCTGGGTCGAGGACCTGGGCCGCAGCGGTGAGCCGCACACCGGCAGCACCTTCATCATCGGCACCGACAGCAATGACTTGCTCAAGGGCGGCGCCGGCAATGACTTTATCGAGGGCCGCGACGGCAACGACCGGTTTCGCGATGACGGTGGCTACAACATCCTGCTGGGCGGCAAGGGCAGCAACACCTTCGAGCTGCAAAAGCCCTTGCAGAACTTCAGTTTTGCCAACGACGGCGATGGCACGCTCTATGTGCGCGACGCCTACGGCGGCATCAGCCTGACCCGCGATATCGGCGCGTTGGTGAGCAAGGAACCTGGCTCATGGTTCGGCACTAAGGACGTCACTTACAACGTCACGGCCAATGGCTTACTCAACGGCACTGAGTTGACCCACTACAACCATTCGCTTAATGGCGACGCCTACGGCAATACCCTGGCGGCCACCGTCGATGGCGACTGGCTGTTCGGCAACGCCGGCGACGACCTGCTGCGCAGCGACAAGAGCCACGTCACCTTCGTCGGTGGCGCGGGCAATGACGTGATGCATGCCAGTGGCGGCAACAACACCTTCCTGTTCAGCGGTGCCTTCGGTTTCGACGCGCTCAATGGCTACCAGGGCAGCGACAAACTGGTGTTCCTGGGCGTGCAAGGCGCGGGACAGGGCTATGACTACAAGCAACACGCGACCCAGTCCGGCCATGACACGGTGCTCAAGATTGGCGATTTTGCCGTCACCCTTGTAGGCGTTGGGCTGGATAACCTGTCGGCTTCCGGCATCACCTTCGCGTAACCCTTCGCGTAACAACAGCGGCATGCACTAAAGGCTCCGGGGCGCCTCGTCAGTGAGGCGTCCTGGTTGTGAGCTATCTCTGACAATTCCAACCACGAGAGAGGCAATATCAATGGGTGTGTACGACTACAAGAATTTCAGCTCGGCCGGGTCCAAGGCATTGTTCAGCGACGCCATGGCGATCACGCTGTACTCCTATCACAACCTCGATAACGGCTTTGCCGCCGGTTATCAGCACAACGGTTTCGGCCTCGGGCTGCCGGGGACGTTGGTCACCGCGCTGATTGGCGGCACCGATTCCCAGGGCGTCATTCCCGGCGTGCCGTGGAATCCCGATTCTGAAAAACTCGCACTGGACGCGGTGAAAAAGGCTGGTTGGACGCCGATCACCGCTTCGCAACTGGGCTATGACGGCAAGACCGACGCCCGCGGAACCTTCTACGGCGAGAAGGCCGGGTTCACCAGCGCGCAGGTCGAGATCCTCGGCAAATACGACGCCCAGGGCCATCTCACGG
Source organism: Janthinobacterium sp. LPB2021202312-11-4 (assembly GCF_037049705.1). NCBI lineage: Bacteria > Pseudomonadati > Pseudomonadota > Betaproteobacteria > Burkholderiales > Oxalobacteraceae > Janthinobacterium > Janthinobacterium sp. LPB2021202312-11-4. The sequence goes on from NZ_JBAGKV010000026.1 coordinate 32,747, forward strand.
AAATCGGCGTGGCTTTTCGTGGCACCAGCGGTCCACGGGAAATCCTCATCGGGGACTCCATCGGCGACGCAATCAATGACCTGCTGGCAGCGCTAGGGCCCAAGGACTACGCCAAGAACTACGTCGGCGAAGCCTTTGGCAAACTGCTTGGCAATGTGGCGGCGTTTGCCAGTGCCAATGGCCTGTCGGGCAAAGACGTGTTGTTCAGCGGCCACAGCCTCGGCGGTTTGGCGGTCAACAGCGCGGCGGACCTGAGCACTGACAAGTGGGGCGGCTTCTACAAGGACTCGAACTACATCGCCTACGCTTCGCCGACCCAAAGCAGCAACGACAAAGTGCTGAACGTCGGCTACGAAAACGATCCGGTGTTCCGCGCCCTCGACGGTTCGACCTTCAACCTGGCGTCGGTCGGCGTGCACGACGGCGCCAAGGCCTCGGCGACCGACAACATCGTCAGCTTCAACGATCACTACGCCTCGACGGCGTGGAACGTGTTGCCGTTCTCCATCCTCAACGTTCCGACCTGGATTTCGCACTTGCCGACGGCGTATGGCGACGGGATGAACCGGGTGATCGAGTCGAAGTTCTACGACCTTACCAGCAAAGACTCGACCATCATCGTCGCCAACCTCTCAGACCCGGCGCGGGCCAACACCTGGGTCCAGGATTTGAACCGCAACGCCGAAACCCACAAGGGCAGCACCTTCATCATCGGCAGCGACGGCAATGATCTGATCCAGGGCGGGCAGGGCAACGACTACCTCGAAGGCCGGGATGGCAACGACACATTCCGCGACGGTGGCGGCTACAACATCCTGCTTGGCGGCAAAGGCAACAACGTGCTGGACTTGCAGCAGTCGGTGAAGAACTTCGCGTTCGCCAATGACGGCGTCGGCAACCTGTACGTGAAGGACGCCAATGGCGGCATCAGCATCACCCGCGACATCGGCAGCATCATCACCAAGGAACCGGCGTTCCTGTGGGGCCTGTTCAAGGATGACGTGACCCACAGTGTCACGGCGGATGGCTTGAAAGTCGGCGGCAATCTTACCCAATACGCCTCGACGGTGAAGGGCGGGGCGGGTGCCGATACGCTCACCGCACATGCCAGCGGCGACTGGTTGTTTGGCCTGGACGGCAACGACCATTTGATCGGCGGCAAGGGCAACGACGTGTTTGTCGGCGGTGCGGGCAATGACCTGATCGAGTCCGGCGGCGGGATCAATACCTTCCTGTTCAGCGGTGCATTTGGCCAGGACAAGGTGATCGGCTATCAGGCCACCGACAAACTGGTGTTCATGGGTGTTGCGGGCGTGGCGCCGAACGATGACTTCCGGGCGCATGCCACGACGGTCGGGCATGACACCGTGCTGACGTTTGGCGGTGATTCGGTGACGTTGGTGGGGGTTGGGCTGGCGAGTTTGTCCGGTAGCGGGATCGTTATTGCCTGACAGGGCCCTTTCGCGAGCAAGCCTGCTCCCACAGGAGAATGCATTTCAACTGTGGGAGCACCGTGACTTCAAGGTCACAACCGGACTCCAATACCTGCACCAACAGGAACCGGCATCAAACGCCATTGAGTACAGGAGATTCAGTAACGTGAGTAACAGCAAGAGGTTTGTTTTGGGATTGGCTTTGGCCGTGTTATCGGCGAACGCCGCTGCAGAACTGCCTCATCGCTCGATTTTGAGCCGTTATGGCATGACGCCAGAAGAATTGCCGAAACCGGCTTCGACTGAAACCAAAGACCCCGTCGAAGAGAAAAGCCTGTTTCATGTCCAGCCGGAGCAACCGTGGGCCACTGTGCGTATTGGCGACGGAAAAAAACCGGAAGTGACCGGCAACATCAGCATCGACAATTCAGTGCAGCAGGAATATGACCGCTGCCAGAAGCTTCGTGATCAACTCATCAAGCGCGGCGAGCGCTACATCGTCTGCGACACCAGCATTCCCGGAATGCCTTAATAGATCCCTGTAGGAGCTGCCGAAGGCTGCGATCTTTTGATCTTGATCTTCGGCGGCTTCAAAAATCAGAATCAAAAAATCGCAGCCTTCGGCAGCGCCTACACGGTTGTGTGCGGTCTACGGTCTCAATCTTCCTTGCGCACCGTCGCCACATCATTGGCGTTGACCTTCACCTTCGCCCCGGAAATGTCCTCGAACTCATAGAAGCCGTCCTTGGTCTTGGTTTTCGGCATGTCCTTGGTCAAATACTGAGTGCCGTTCTGCAGGGTCACCACCGTCGGTGTCGCGCAACCGGCCAGAGCCAGGAAGGCCGCAACAGCCAGGGGCAGGCCCAGAGTCTTGATATTCATACACACCTCACATGATGCTCAAAAAAAATCAGCGTGACGGCTGGCGTCATCACTGTCGCTCTAAGGCGGTTGGTGCCATGGATCGGCAGAAAGTTCGATGGTCAGCGTAAAAATCGCGGATTAGCCACGCCGCCCATCTTTTTCCGTTTGCACCAAACAGGGCGTAGCTGGTATCTGTACGCATAACCAGTACTCGCTCGCCATGGCCTTTTTTCTTGTGACTGCAAACCCGCTCGATGACCCGTTCTATTACCTCAATAACTTCATGCAAGTGCTTGATTGGCTTGAGCATCGCTATGCCGATGTATTGAGTGTCGAGGAACAGCGCTTTATCGAGGACTTCAACCGCTTGCCCCGCGAGTCTCGGGCGTTGCTGGTGCGGATGGTCATGCGCAAAGGCCTGCATTTCAGGGCCGCCAAACTGCATTACGTCGAGATCGGTGATATCGCCAGCGCGGCCGAGCCGTTACTGGCCTTGGGCTGGATTGATGAGCAGTCACCGTTATTGATAGAGGAACTGTTCGACGTACTGCTCAAGGCCGAAATCCTCCAGTGCCTGGGCCACGCCATCGACCAGCCCAAGGGCAAAAAGACCGATTGGTTGCCGCTGTTGAGCGAACAATTTCCCGAATCCCGGAGCTTTCGCCAGTGGTGCCCGCCCCTGGAGGATCGCTTGTTCAGCCTGACGATCATGGGTTTGTGTGACCGCTTGCGCCTGATGTTTTTCGGCAATCTGTATCAGGACTGGTCGGAGTTCGTGCTGGCGGACCTCGGTATCTTCACTTACGAAAAAGTCGAGTTCTGCGCTGATTCCCGTGGTCTGCGTTGCCGCGAGGACGTGGACGCCTGCGTCTTCCTGCATGACTGCCAGCAGCGTTTCGAGGCCGGCGAAGCGGTGGCGGAGGTTGTCGAGCAGATTAACGGGCTGACCTTCGACAACCCGTGGCTGCAACGCCGACGAGGCAAGCTGCTGTTCCAGATCGGCCAGCATTGCGAACGCGTCGCGGATTTCCCCAATGCCCTGACCATCTACCGCGAATGCGCCTATCCCGGCGCGCGCCTGCGGTTGATCCGGGTATTGGAGCGCTGTACTGAGTATTCGCTGGCCCTGGACCTTGCAACATTTGCCGAGCAAGTACCAGAAAGCGCTGCGGAACAACAGCAGTTGCTGCGCGTCTTGCCACGGTTGCGGCGCAAGTTGGGCCACCGATGAAACGCGCCGCCGCTCGGGCCATGGAGCGCCTGGACCTGCAACTGCCGCGCACCGATCTGACGCTGTCGGTGGAGTATTACGTGCAGGCGCACCTGGCCGAAGACACGGCGCCGGTGCATTACGTCGAGAACAGCCTGATCAATTCACTGTTTGGCTTGCTCTGCTGGCCAGCGATCTTCGCGCCATTGCCGGGGGCGTTTTTCCACCCGTTCCAGCGTGGGCCGGTGGATTTGCTTCATGAAGATTTCCATGACCGTCGGGCCGAGCTGTTTCAAGACTGCCTGGCGGAGCTCGACGACGGGTGTTATCGCCAGACCATTCGCGAGCGTTACGTGAGTAAGTGGGGTGTGCAGTCGCCGTTTGTGTTCTGGGGAGCGCTGACCGAGGAACTGCTCGATCAGGCGCTGGACTGTCTGCCGGCCGAACACCTCAAGCACTGGTTCAATCGCCTGTTGCTGGACATCAAGGCCAATCGCGCCGGTATGCCGGACCTGATCCAGTTCTGGCCGCAGGACAAGACCTACCGCATGATCGAAGTCAAAGGCCCCGGCGATCGCTTGCAAGATAACCAACTGCGCTGGATCGAGTTCTGCCATGAACACCAGATGCCGATTGCCGTGTGCTACGTGCAATGGGCGGAGCAGAGCGCTTGAGCTACAGCATTGCGGTGCGGGCGCTGTGTGAGTTCACCGCCAAGGTGGGTGACCTGGACCTGCGCTTCACCCCATCACCGACCGCGCTGGAAGGCATCGTCGGCCATCGCACGGTCGCGTCCCGGCGCAACGACGCTTACCAGAGCGAAGTGGCGCTGGAGGGCACCTATCTAACGTTGAGGGTCAAGGGCAGGGCGGACGGCTACGACCCGACGCAAAACTGCCTGGAAGAAGTCAAAACCTATCGCGGCGACCTGGGCAAACAACCGGCCAACCATCGCCAGTTGCACTGGGCCCAGGCCAAGGTCTATGGCTGGCTGATGTGCCAGAAGCTGCAACTGGCGCAGATCAACCTGGCACTGGTGTATTTCGACATCGTCAGCGAAAAGGAAACCTGCCTGCTTGAACCGTTCAGCGCTGCCGAACTGGAAGCGTTCTTCGAGCAGCATTGCCGGTTGTTCCTGCAGTGGGCCGAGCAGGAAATGGCCCATCGCGAAGCTCGCAACCAAGCGGCCCAAGGATTGGCGTTTCCCCATGCCGGGTTTCGGCCGGGGCAACGGCACCTGGCCGAGTCGGTGTTCAAAGCCGTCAGCACCGGTCGTTGCCTGATGGCCCAGGCACCCACCGGGATCGGCAAGACCATCGGCACGCTGTTCCCGATGCTCAAGGCATTGGCGCCGCAGCAACTGGACAAGGTGTTCTTCCTCACCGCGAAAACCCCGGGGCGCAAACTGGCGCTGGACGCGGCGCAGGTCATCCTCGACAGCGCCAACGCGCCGCCGCTGCGCATTCTGGAGATGATCGCCCGGGACAAGGCCTGCGAACACCCGGACAAAGCCTGCCACGGCGAATCCTGCCCGTTGGCCCTGGGTTTCTACGACCGTCTGCCCGCTGCACGTCAGGCGGCCAGCCAGTTGAGCCTGTTGAACCAGAACGCCTTGCGCGACGTTGCGCTACAACACAACGTTTGCCCGTATTACCTCAGCCAGGAAATGGCTCGCTGGGCGGACGTGGTGGTCGCCGACTACAACTACTACTTCGATTTCAGTGCTTTGTTGTTTGGCCTGGCCCAGGCCAACCACTGGAGGGTCGCCGTGCTGGTAGACGAGGCCCATAACCTGGTGGAACGTGGCCGGCAGATGTACAGCGCCAGCCTTGATCAAGCGACGCTCAACAGCGTGCGCAAATCCGCCCCGGAACCGTTGAAGAAATCCTTGCAACGGGTCAACCGCGAATGGAACGCCCTGCATGACCTGCAGTTGGGCGCTTATCAGGCCTACAGCAAGGCCCCGGAAAAACTGCTTCAGGCCTTGTCATCGTGCAGCGCGAGCATCGGCGATTACTTGAACGATCACCCGCAAGGGCTGGACAGCGCTTTACAGAGTTTCTACTTCGACATGTTGCAGTTTGGCCGGGTGGCGGAGCTGTTTGATGAGCAATACCTGTTCGACATCAGCAAGCGCGACCTGGAACGCAAACGCAACCTCTCACAACTGTGCCTGCGCAACGTGGTGCCCGCCGGGTTTATCCGCCCGCGTTTGACGGCGGCGCGCAGCACCGTACTGTTTTCCGCGACCCTGAGCCCCCAACACTATTACGCCGATCTGTTGGGCACGCCGCCGAATACCGTCTGGATCGACGTCGAGTCGCCGTTTCACGCCGATCAGTTGCAAGTCAGTATCGTCAGCCAGATCTCGACCCGTTTCGTTCATCGACAAGCGTCCCTTGAGCCGATTGTCGAGCTGATCGCCCGGCAGTTCACCGTGCGCCCCGGCAACTACCTGGCGTTTTTCAGCAGCTTCGATTATTTGCAGCAAGTGGCGCAGCTGTTGGCCGAGCGGCATCCACACATCACCTTGTGGTCACAGTCCCGAGGCATGGCTGAGCAGCAGCGTCAGGATTTTCTCGACCAGTTCACCGCCCACAGCCAGGGCGTCGGTTTTGCAGTATTGGGCGGGGCGTTTGGTGAAGGCATCGACTTGCCCGGTGCGCGGCTGATTGGCGCCTTCATCGCCACGTTGGGGCTGGCGCAACTCAACCCGGTCAACGAACAAATGAAACACCGGATGGCAGCGATCTTCGGCGCCGGTTATGACTACACCTACCTGTATCCTGGCGTGCAGAAGGTGGTGCAAGCGGCCGGGCGAGTGATCCGTACCCAGCAGGATCAGGGCGTGGTGATGCTGATCGATGACCGGTTTGGCGACAGTAAGGTCAGGCAGTTGCTGCCGCGCTGGTGGTCGGTGGGCCTAGGCCAAAGCGAATCGCTGTAGAGAATAGCGATCGCAGCAATGACGGATTTTCATCGGCTTTCGTAGGAATAATTTCCTTTAAAAAACATCGACATATCTTGATGAAAAGCACTTTTTGATCAATCGGCGAAAGCGCGCTTTATTCAAAGGGCAGGCAATCACGTTCATTCGATTCTTTGATAAGGAAATCAAGGTATGTCCGACGCACCGCGCTACACGTATACCGCCGAACACGTCACTGCGGCGTTCACTGAAATTAAAGCCACGCTGTTTAACGGCATCACCGCCGAGGCAACGCCCAAAATACTCGTGGTCGCCGGGCTGCAAGGCTCAGGCAAAACCTATTTGCTGGAAAACAGCCTCCTGCCCTCAAGCCGCTATTCCAACTATGTGCGGCTTTACCTGCCCGAATACCGAAAAAAACACCCCCAATACGAGGAAATGATCAAGCTCGGCGTTCTGCACGCCTATGAGCAAACGGAGACCTTTGTCCGGGAACTCAGCACGAAGATTTTCACCGAGGCGTTCACTCACAAATACAACATCATCATGGAGTGTGCGTTCGACAGCATCGACTTTGCAGTCTTCCCGCCAATGGCGACCGCCGCCGGCTATCAGTTCGAGATCCACATCGTGGGCTGCAACCAGGAGTTCGCCCATCTGTCGAGCATCAAACGAGCGCTCAAAAGCCTGAAAAATCAGGAACTGGAGCGGTTCGTCAACCTTAGGGACCTGCAAACCAGCATGAGCAATGCCCAGGCGATCATCCTGGCTCTGGATACGGCTGCGAAAGCGGTCACCGGCTCACAAATCAATCTGTATGAGCGTGGTTTTGGTGCATTGAAAGAGCGCACCTTGCGTGCGCATAACACCTACACCAAAGCCGCGGATGGCACCCTAAGCACGGCTTCGGTGACCGCACCTTATACGTTCGGCGTCTATGGCACGATCATCAACAACCACGTGTTTTCCATGAGCGAGCGCGACGAGATGGTCAAGGAGTGCCATTTGGCACTGTCCAAGACGAAAACCTATGCCACGCAAGTTCCGGACTTCATCTACAACGATCTGTACGCCTACATCATCAAGTACGTGTACCGATAAGCTTCAGCCATTCGGCGGCAAAGCGATGACAATCGCCCGGCCAGCGCGCCGTTAGCAGTTGGCCGTCGCGGACCACAAAGCCGTGATGCGGCTTGTCCGCCGAATCACGCTTGGCCAGCCACGGCCCCCGCAGGAAGTCCGCTGGTTTACGCAAGGCCGCCGACACTTCGGCTTCGACGGTCTGGCGATAAGTGCGGTAGTAGCGCCCCAGCCAAAGTCCGGTGATGAGCCAGGCCGGCAGTTCCATGGTGCCGGCCACCAACGCGGTGACTTTGTGCCCGTCCAATACCGGGCGGCCAGTGTCGGGGTCCAGCGTACGGGCGAGCAACAGCACGCCATGACAGATCGCTGCCACAGGCTTCTGGGTTTTGAAGAAGTGCCGGGCAATGCGTCGAGCCTGACCGGATTCCAGCAGACTGCGCATGCCCTTGGCATGACCACCGGGAATCATCAGCCCGGAAAACTGCGCCGGGTCGACATCGGCGTAGGCCAACGGGTGATTGAAGGCCTCGTCGTCGATCATGGTCGCGTAGCCGGCAAGGTCGGTTTTGCGGGTCATCAGCATCGGGTTCAACAGGCCGAAACCGGTGTCCACCAAACGCGGGTCGGCGTAGGCGGGCAGGCCTTCGGGCGTGGCAAAGCGCACCTCGATGCCGGCGCGGCGCATGGCCTGCCAGGGCACGCTGCTTTCAGTCGGGTCGTAATCGCCATCGGGCAACAGCATCAGAATCATCGAGGGTCTCTTCCCTGGGCAGAAGGTGTGGTTGGCCTGGAGAATAGGTGTTCCGTCACCGCTGCTCCACTACAACATGCCGGGGCGTGGCTATTGCGGCTGTCCTATCCTGTGGTTTGTCGCATACTCCACACAACAATAATGCCGGGAGTGATTAATGAGCGGTGCTCGGACCAAAACCAGCTCCATCGAAGACAGCCGCGCGCGTCTGCTGATCGATGCAGTGGTCGACTATGCGATCTACATGATTGACCCCGACGGCATCATCACCAGTTGGAATGCCGGCGCCCGGCGTTTCAAGGGATATGAGGAAGCGGAAATCCTCGGTCAGCATTTTTCGCGTTTCTACACCGAAGAGGATCGTCTGGCCGGTATGCCCCAGAGAGCGCTGGACACGGCGATCACTGAAGGTCGTTTTGAGGGGGAGGGCTGGCGGGTGCGCAAGGACGGCACGCACTTCTGGTCCCACGTGGTCATTGACCCGATTATCGACCCGTCGGGCACGCTGCTGGGATTCGCCAAGATCACCCGCGACCTGACCGACCGCAAAATGGCCGAGGAAACCCTCAAGCAGAGCGAGCAGCAGTTTCGCTTGCTGGTCCAGAGTGTCACCGACTACGCCATCTACATGCTTGACCCAAGCGGGCGGCTGACTAACTGGAACGTCGGCGCCCAGCGCATCAAGGGCTACCGGCCGGAAGAAGTCATTGGCCAGCATTTCTCGATGTTCTACACCCCCGAGGACCGAGAAGCCGGTGAACCGCAACGGGCGCTGGCGACGGCGGCGCGCGAAGGCAAATTCGAAAACAAGGCCTGGCGCCTGCGCAAGGATGGCACGCGGTTCCTGGCCCATGTCGTGGTGGACCCGATCTGGGGCGAGACCGGGACTTTGCTCGGTTTTGCCAAGATCACCCGGGATATCACCGAAGTCACCCAAGCACAGCAGGCCCTGGAGCAAACCCGTGAGGCGCTGTTCCAGGCGCAAAAGATGCAGGCCATCGGCCAACTCAGCGGCGGCATCGCCCACGACTTCAACAACCTGTTGACGGTGATCCTCGGCAACCTGGAGATCGTCCGCAAACGCGTGTCCGACGACCCGAAAGTCATTCGCCTGCTCGACAACGCCACCCAGGGCGCCATGCGCGGCGTCTCCCTGACCCAGCGCATGCTGGCGTTCGCCCGGCGTCAGGAACTCAAGACTGAATCGGTCGAGATTCCCGCACTGGTCGAAGGGATCACCGGGCTGTTGCGCAGCTCACTGGGGCCCTCGGTCAAACTCGAAACCTGCTTTGCGCCGGACCTGGAACCCGTCGTGGCTGATGTTAATCAGCTCGAACTGGCAGTGCTGAATCTGGCGACCAACGCCCGTGATGCGATGCCCAATGGCGGAAGCATTGTTATCAGCGCCCGCAACGCGGAGGTCAATGACCCGACGCGGTCATCGCTCCCGGCCGGTCGTTATGTGCGCCTTCACATCACCGACACCGGTGAAGGCATGGATTCGGTCACGCTGGCGCAGGCGACGGACCCGTTCTTTACCACCAAGGGCGTAGGCAAGGGTACGGGCCTGGGGTTGTCGATGGTGCATGGCTTTATCGCGCAACTGGGTGGGCGGTTCATCCTCAAGAGCCAGAAGGACCAAGGCACCACCGCTGAACTCTGGCTGCCCGTCGCTACGGAGGGGGCGGTGGCCCGGCAGGCTATCGAAACGCCGTTCCTGTCTCTGGTGCCTGGGCTGAGCGTATTGGTGGTGGATGACGACAGCCTGGTGTTGACCAGTACCAGCCTGTTGCTGGAGGACCTTGGCCACTGGGTGATTAGCGCGGCGTCCGGCGCGCAGGCGTTGGAAGCCTTCGAAAGCGGCCAAACCATTGATCTGGTGATTACCGACATGGCCATGCCACATATGAACGGCGCGCAACTGGCCCATGCGATCCGGCTGCTGAAGCCGACTATGCCGATCATCCTCGCCACCGGTTACGCCGAACGCCTGGAAGGATTCGCCACCGAGCTGCCGCGCTTGTCCAAGCCGTTTACCCAACTCAACCTGGTGGAAATCATCGGCCAAGCCATGAAATGACGGCAGTACTGCGGCTCCGGCAATCGGGCTGAACTTTGCCAGCCCCGGGTTCTTCTAAACGTTTTCCACGCTGTGCGAGAACGCTGTGCCCAGAATATTGACTGAAGCCGTGGCCGAAGAAGCCCTTACCGAACACAACGCCAAGATGTTCGGTTCGCCCAAGGAACGGCTGGATTTCTATCGCCGGGAGATCCAGTACGAAACCAGCATTCTGGCCAACCGCACCGATGCTTATCTGGCGGCGCAATCGTTCCTGGTGATTGCGTTCGCGTCCTGCATGTCCAACCTCAACCCCGAGTGGGGCAAGCTGTTCACGCTGGTGGTGCCGCCGTTTCTGGCGCTGTTGGGGCTGCTCAGTTCACTCAACGCCTGGCCGGGCATTCGTGCGGCCTACGACATCATCGACCATTGGCATTTCAAGCAAAGTCAGTTGCTGAGCAGCGAGCCGCTGATGGGGTTGGCCTATGACGAGTCGCCGTTGTTCAGCGAAATGGAATCGAGCCACAAGGGCTATCGCAAGTCGTTGTTGTTCTCGGTACGCACGCCGTGGATTTTTGCGACGTTCTGGATGCTGCTGGGCAGTTATGCGTTTTACATTCAGGTGACAAATCCGGGGGCTTGAGGCGGCGCAGAAAAAAATCAAAAGATCGCAGCCTTCGGCAGCTCCTACGCGCCTGTGGGCGCTGCCGAAGGCTGCGATCGAAGGCTGCGATCTTTTAGCGGTTCAACCCAGTGAATCGTAATTGCCGTCCAGCTGTTGCGGGCGCGGCCGCGACATCACTGAAAACTCCTCCTCAATCAACCGCAAATGGTCGATGGCCTCCTCAAACTTCGCATCGGTCTTGCACCGCAATGCCTGGTAACGGGCAAACGACTCGGCATCCAACTCGCCTCCCTCCAGCAACTCAAAAGCCGCTTGGTTCAACAACTGCGCTTCCTCGAACAACTGACGATTGCATTCCAGTGCAAAGTCGCGGCACGCCTGGGGATGGGCCGGGGCCGAGTAGTATTTCATCGCGTTCACCTTCTAGCAGGAGGGGTAGCCCCGAAGGGCTGGATAACGTTGTGACTTTCCGGCATAGGAGGAATTTCAAAATTTTCAGACGAGAAACTGGATAGATACTTAGGAAGCTATCGTAAAAGACATCAGGCTTTTGGATTATTTCGCCGTTCATACCACGTCAGCATCGGCTGGGTGCTGATGCCATGAATCAGAATGCTCAACGCCACCACCGACAGCGTCAGGTCGGTACACAGGGTTGCCACGTTGGCAGGGAGGTCGTGATTCAGGGCATAAAACAGGTAGTAAAAACTGCCGATGCCACGGATTCCGAACCAGCCGATCAGAGAACGTTGTCGCCCATCCAGCAGTCGTCCCCAGGGAATCAGCCACACACTCAAGGGGCGAATCGCGCAGAACAGCACCGCTGCAATCACCAGCGCCCGCCAATCCCAGTGCGCCACCAGCACCACCCCGAGCAAGGTCACCAGAAACACTTCCATGGCCCGTTCCACCAGGCTGCCGAAGGACAACATATCGCCCATCATGATGCCGGCCGCGACCTGGGTGTCTTCCAGGTGCTCCACGTCGCCATGCACCGCCGCTTCGGGCTCGACGTTCTGATGACCGACCACCGGTTGCACCAGATGCTCGGCCGGGGTCTGGGTGTCGCCGGAGGATTTGACTTCGGCCTGACGCAAGCCCAGGCCTGCGGCAAACACTGACAGAAAGCCGTAGCCATGAATCGATTCGGCCGCCACGTAAGCCAGCGCGATCAGGGCCAGGGTCAGGTAATCATTGGGGGAAAGGGTGCTGTCGGCATTGCGGATACGCATCGACAAGGTCACATGGCCGATGCCGAGCCCCATCCAGTAACCGGTCAGCAACCCTGCGGGTACGGCCCATAACAGGCTTTTCAACGCCCAGTCGTTGAGCCAGGCGCTGGAGTCGCCAGACTGTTGCAGCACCAGTAAACCGAGGATGACGAAAGGGAATGCGACGCCATCGTTCAGGCCGGCTTCACCCGAGAGCCCGAAGCGCACCGAATCGTAATCCTTGGCATCGTTGACCTGCACCAGCGAGGCCAGCACCGGGTCGGTCGGCGCCAGAATCGCGCCGATCAGCAGCGAAGGCCCCCACGCCAAGGCAAAGCCGTAATGCAGTAACAGGCACACACCGGCGATGCTCAGCAGCATCACCGGGCCGGCCAACCCGAAGGCAACCCGCCATTTGCGATCCCGCAGTGGCAGTCGCAATTTCAGTCCGCAGACAAACAACGAAAACAGCACCGCGACTTCCGTCAGGTGCTCCATCCAGTTCGCCGCGTCCTTGATGTCGAGCTTAAGCAAACCCAGGGCCGCCGGGCCGATGGCGACCCCCAGCGCCAGGCACACCGCCGAAGTAGTCACCGGCATCCAGCGTAAAAACGACGAAGTCAGCGCCAGCGTCAGCAGCACCGCACCCAATACCGCCAACCACACAATGAAGCTCATGCCGGACTCTCGTTGGGGGGGCATGAACGATTGAGTGCTGGAAGGGACGGCGGGTTCCATTTACAGGATCGGTTTGCCGCCCATGACCCCATAGCGCTGACCGGTGATGTCGCTGGGCTCATCCGAGCCTGGAGTGTGGCCCCGGCCTTTTGCGATGAGTTCGGTTGGTTTTCAGATGATGCAGGATCAAAAGATCGCAGCCTTCGGCAGCTCCTACACGGCTGCGATCTTTTGCTTTTAGCGGTTGAGCAAACTGCGCTCCATCCGCGCAATCCCTTCTTCCAGCAACGCCCGTGGGCAGCCGAAGTTCAGGCGCACGAACTGTTGGCTTTGATCACCAAAATCCAGGCCCGCACTCAAACCCACTTTGGCCTGTTCGAGGAAGAACTGCTGTGGATTCTCCAACCCCAGCGCCGTGCAATCGAGCCAGGCCAGGTAAGTGCTTTGCGGGACGTTCATGGTCACGCCGGGCAATCGCGTGCGCACGGCATCCACCAGGTAATCGCGGTTGGATTGCACGTAAGCCAGCATCTCGGCCAGCCAGGGTCCGGCTTCGCTGAAGGCCACGCGGGTGGCTTCCAGGCCCAGCGGGTTGACGCTGTCGACCATGCCGCAGCGGGCATGGTTGACCCGCGCCAGCAGCACCGGGTCCTGAATGATCATGAATGAGGTTTTCAAACCGGCGATGTTATAGGCCTTGCTCGCCGACATCAGGGTGATGGTGCGTTGGGCGATCTGCGGGCTCAGCGAGGCGGTGGGAATGTGCACCCGGCCGTCGAAGCACAGTTCAGCGTGGATCTCGTCGGAGATGATCCAGGCGTCCTGTGCCACACAGATATCGGCCACGGCTTGCAGTTCTTCCCGTGGAAACGTCTTGCCCAGCGGGTTGTGCGGGTTGCTCAGCAGCAGCGCGCCACCACCGGTCAGGGCGTCACGCAACGCATCAAGCGGCGTGGCATAGGTGCCGTCCGCCTGGGCGTCGAATTCTAGTTCAACCTTGTTCAGCCCCCAGTTGCCCGGCGCATGACGCAGCGGCGGGTAGTTTGGCGTTTGCACCACGACGTTCTGCTGCGGCTGGACCAGCGCCTTGAGCGCCATGTTGAAGCCCGACTCAACGCCCGGCAGGAACACCAGTTCCGAAGGCTTTACCCGCCAGGCGAATTTGCTCCAGAGGTCGGCGACGATGGCGTCACGCAGGTTGTCCGGGGCCACGCTGTAGCCGAGCAACGGGTGTTCCAGGCGTTTTTGCAGGGCCTGGATGATCACCGGCGGTGCGGCGAAATCCATGTCTGCGACCCACATCGGCAAGACGTCGGCCGGATAGCGGCTCCATTTGGTACTGCCGGTGGCGTGGCGGTCGAACACCTGATCGAAATCGAAGGTCATGCTCAGTCTCATAGAAGGCAGGGTTAATCACGGCGGCCATGATAAGCCCCAATGTTCACCTCTGGTGACACCTGGCAAAAATAATCAGAGTTCCACGAGCAAACAAATCCCTTGTGGGAGCGGGCTTGCTCGCGAAAGCGTTCTTGCATTCAACCTCATCGCTGACTGACCCACCGCTTTCGCGAGCAAGCCCGCTCCCACAGTTGATAGGCGTGTTGGCCGACGGTCGGGTTTCATGCCAAAGGCTGTCACATTGACTAGAGTTTGAAGTACCGGCAGCCAAGCTGCCGCGACCGTGTTTGTCCAGAAAAACCCGGCAAAGCACCGGGTCTTCATCTGATCAGGAGTGCACGATGGACCTCAACCGTCGTCAGTTCTTCAAGGTCGCCGGTATCGGCCTTGCGGGCTCGAGCCTTGGTGCGCTGGGCATGCTGCCCACGCCTGCCTTTGCCGAGCAAGTGCGTCATTTCAAACTCGCCCACACCCATGAAACCCGCAACACCTGCCCGTACTGCTCGGTGGGTTGCGGCTTGATCATGTACAGCCAGGGCGACCAGGCGAAAAACGTCGCCCAAAGCATCATCCACATCGAAGGCGACGCCGACCACCCTGTCAATCGCGGCACCTTGTGCCCCAAAGGCGCGGGCCTGCTGGACTTCATTCACAGCCCCAATCGTCTGCAATACCCGCAAGTGCGCAAGCCCGGCAGCACTGAGTGGACGCGCATGTCCTGGGATGAAGCCCTGGATCGCGTGGCCGACCTGATGAAGGCCGACCGCGATGCCAACTTCATCGAGAAAAACGCCCAGGGCCAAACGGTAAACCGCTGGCTGACCACCGGGTTCCTCGCGGCGTCGGCGGCTTCCAACGAAGCGGGCTACCTGACCCACAAGGTCATTCGCAGCCTCGGCATGCTGGGGTTCGATAACCAGGCGCGTGTCTGACACGGTCCGACGGTGGCAAGTCTTGCCCCGACGTACGGCCGTGGTGCCATGACCAATACCTGGACCGATATCGCCAACGCGAACCTGATCCTGGTGATGGGCGGCAACGCAGCAGAAGCGCACCCTTGCGGCTTTAAATGGGTGACCGAAGCCAAGGCGCACAACAAGGCGCGGCTGATCGTGGTCGATCCGCGATTCACACGCACCGCGTCCGTGGCCGACTATTACGCGCCGATCCGCACCGGCACCGACATCGCCTTTATGGGCGGGCTGATCAATTACCTGCTGACCGAGGACAAGATTCAGCACGAATACGTGCGCAACTACACCGACGTGTCGTTCATCGTTAAAGCCGGGTTCAGCTTCGAGGACGGGATTTTCAGCGGCTACGACGTGGCCAAGCGTCTGTACACCGACAAGTCCGGCTGGGGCTATGAAATCGGCGAGGACGGCTTTGCCAAAGTCGACCCGACGTTGCAGGACCCACGCTGCGTCTATCAACTGATGAAAACCCACTAC
Source organism: Janthinobacterium sp. LPB2021202312-11-4 (assembly GCF_037049705.1). Taxonomy (NCBI): domain Bacteria; kingdom Pseudomonadati; phylum Pseudomonadota; class Betaproteobacteria; order Burkholderiales; family Oxalobacteraceae; genus Janthinobacterium; species Janthinobacterium sp. LPB2021202312-11-4. Next base: position 48,439 of record NZ_JBAGKV010000026.1, read on the forward strand.
AGCCGCTACAACATCGACCTGGCCAGCCAGATCTGCGGCATGCCGGTGGACGCGATCAAGAAGATCTGGGAAGAAATCGCCACCTGCTCGATACCGGGCAAGACCATGACGATTCTCTATGCCCTGGGCTGGACGCAACATTCCATCGGCTCGCAAATCATCCGCAGCGCGGCGATGGTGCAACTGCTACTGGGCAACGTCGGCATGCCGGGCGGCGGCGTCAACGCCTTGCGCGGCCACTCCAACATTCAAGGCCTGACGGATCTCGGTTTGCTTTCCAATTCGCTGCCCGGTTACCTGACCCTGGCCAGCGACGGCGAGCAGGACTACGACGGCTACATCAGCAAACGCACGCAAAAACCGTTGCGGCCGGGACAACTGTCCTATTGGCAGAACTACAGCAAGTTCCACGTCAGCCTGATGAAGTCCTGGTACGGCAACAACGCCACCGCCGAGAACCATTGGGCCTATGACTACCTGCCGAAACTCGACATCCCCAACTACGACATCCTGAAAATGTTCGACCTGATGGGCCAGGGCAAGGTCAACGGCTACATGTGCCAGGGCTTCAACCCGATTGCCGCGTTGCCGGATAAAAACCGGGTAATGGCGGCATTGGCCAAACTCAAGTGGCTGGTGGTGATGGACCCGCTGTCCACCGAGACGTCGGAGTTCTGGAAAAACGTCGGGCCGTACAACGACGTGACCAGCGCCGACATCCACACCGAAGTCATTCGCCTGCCGACCACCTGTTTTGCCGAAGAGGACGGTTCGCTGGTCAACAGCAGCCGCTGGTTGCAATGGCACTGGAAAGGCGCCGACGGGCCGGGCGAAGCGCAGACAGACGTGCGGATCATGAGCGAGTTGTTCTTGCGCCTGCGCAAGCGTTATCAGGCCAATGGCGGCGCGTTCCCCGATCCGATCCTGAAACTGTCGTGGCCCTACAAAATCACCGACGAGCCCTCGCCGGAAGAACTGGCCAAGGAAATCAACGGCGCCGCCACCACTGACTTCACCGATGCCACCGGCGCGGCGATCAAGGGCAACGCGCAACTGACCGGTTTCGCCCAACTCAAGGACGACGGCAGCACGGCCTCCGGATGCTGGATTTTCTGCGGCAGCTGGACCGAAATGGGCAACCAGATGGCCCGCCGCGACAACAGCGATCCGTATGGCATGAAGCAACATTTGGGCTGGGCCTGGGCCTGGCCGATGAACCGGCGGATTCTCTACAACCGCGCTTCAGCCGACCCGCAAGGCAAACCGTGGGACGAGAAGAAACGCCTGGTGTGGTGGAATGGCAAGGCCTGGGGCGGCACCGATGTACCGGACTTCAAAGTCGATTCGCCACCGGAAGCCGGGATGAACCCGTTCATCATGAACCCCGAAGGCGTGGCGCGGTTCTTCGCCGTGGACAAGATGAACGAAGGGCCATTCCCTGAGCACTACGAGCCGTTTGAAACCCCGATCGGCATCAACCCGTTGCACCCGAACAACAAAAACGCCACCAGCAACCCGGCGGCGCGAATCTTTGATTCGGTGTGGGAAACCCTCGGCGTGGCCAAGGATTACCCCTACGCCGCGACGAGTTACCGGTTGACCGAGCATTTCCACTTCTGGAGCAAGCACTGCAAGCTCAACGCGATTGCCCAGCCGGAGCAATTCGTTGAAATAGGCGAAGTGCTGGCGAAAGAGAAGGGCATCGTCGCCGGCGACAAGGTCCGGGTCAGCAGCAAGCGTGGCTTTATCGAAGCGGTGGCGGTGGTGACCAAGCGCATTCGGCCGTTGCAGGTCAACGGCCAGGTGGTGCACCACATCGGTATCCCGCTGCACTGGGGTTTTACCGGGTTGACGCGCCACGGCTATCTCACCAACACCCTGGTGCCGTTCCTCGGCGATGGTAATTCCCAGACCCCGGAATCCAAGTCATTCCTGGTCAACGTGGAGAAAGTCTAAATGGCCAGCCAAGACATCATTGCCCGCTCGGCCACCACGACGGTGCCGCCGTCGGCGCGCAATCAGGAAGAAGTGGCGAAGCTGATCGACACCACCAAGTGCATCGGTTGCAAGGCGTGTCAGGTGGCGTGTTCGGAATGGAACGAGTTGCGCGACGACGTCGGCCACAACCTCGGCACCTACGACAATCCCCAGGACCTGACCTCGGAAACCTGGACGCTGATGCGCTTCACCGAGCATGAAACCGACGCTGGCAACCTCGAATGGCTGATCCGCAAGGACGGCTGCATGCATTGTGCCGAGCCCGGTTGCCTGGCGGCGTGTCCGAGTCCCGGCGCGATCATCAAGCACGCCAACGGCATTGTCGATTTCGATCAGGACCATTGCATCGGCTGCGGTTATTGCATCACCGGGTGCCCGTTCAACATCCCGCGCATCTCGCAAAAGGATCACAAGGCCTACAAGTGCACGCTGTGTTCGGACCGGGTCGCCGTGGGCCTGGAGCCGGCCTGCGTGAAAACCTGCCCGACCGGCGCCATCGTCTTCGGCACCAAGGAAGACATGAAGGAACACGCCGCCGAACGGATCGTCGATCTCAAGAGCCGTGGCTTTGAAAATGCCGGTTTGTACGACCCGGCCGGGGTCGGCGGCACTCACGTGATGTACGTGCTGCACCATGCCGACACGCCGCAACTGTACGCCGGGTTGGCAAAAGACCCGGCGATCAGCCCGTTGGTGGGCTTGTGGAAAGGCGTCAGTAAACCCTTGGGTTTATTGGCCATGGGCCTGGCGGTGCTGGCCGGGTTCTTCCATTACGTGCGCATTGGGCCGCAAATTGTCGAAGAAGACGAGTTGCCAACGGTTAAAGACCCGGCAGTCCACGAGGTCGATCCATCGGTGCACACCTTTGATCCGCGCGGGGAGAACAGACCATGATTCGCAAGCAGATCCTGCGCTACACCGCCAACCAGCGGACCAATCACTGGTTGGTGGCGATCCTGTTTTTCATGGCCGCGCTGTCGGGGCTGGCATTGTTTCACCCGGCGCTGTTCTGGCTGAGCAACCTGTTTGGCGGCGGGCCATGGACGCGGATTCTCCATCCGTTCATGGGCGTGCTGATGTTTGTGCTGTTCCTCGGGCTGGTGATTCGCTTCTGGCGGGCCAACTTCTTTATTCGCAACGACGGTTTGTGGCTCAAGCGCATCGACCGGGTGATCCAGAACGAAGAGGAGGGCGTGCCGCCGATTGGCAAGTACAACCCCGGGCAGAAGCTACTCTTCTGGACATTGCTGGCCTGCATGTTGGGACTGTTGTTCACCGGGCTGGTGATCTGGCGGGCGTATTTCAGCGTGTATTTCGGCATCACCACGATTCGCTGGGCCATGCTGTTGCATGCACTGGCGGGGTTTGTGCTGGTGTTGAGCATCATCATTCACATCTACGCCGGGATCTGGATCAAGGGTTCGATCAGCGCCATGGTCCACGGTTGGGTCAGCCGCGCCTGGGCCAGGAAGCACCATGAACTCTGGTACCGGGAAGTGACCCGCGACGAAGACCCCGACCGACCGATCAGAAAAGGATAAGCACTTGGCGACGATTCTTGAGCCTGGCGAAATCGAAGCGGCGGCGAGTTCTCCGCCGTTTCTGTACCTGCCACCGCGCAACCTGTTCACCCTGCGGGCGCTGGGGCTGGAGCGGTTGGCCGAGGGCCATCCGCTGGCCGAATACCTGCGGCTGGTGGCCGGGTTGTGTCATCTGCAACAGGACTTGATGGATGATCTGCCGGTTGATGTGATGCCCGATCCCGAACGCTTGAAAGTCTGCCAGCAGCACGGTTTGCCACCGTTCGCCGCTGACAGCCTGGTGCGCGAGGGCGATTGGTTGCCGTTTCTGTACGCCGTGTTGCTGCGCTATAAGCCACCGCCGCGGGCAGCGGTCAAACGTGCAATCAACACGCTGCTATCGGCCAACCCCGGACAGCTCAAGGCCTGGGGCGTTGCGTTGGTCAGTGGCCAATATTCGTTGTTGCCCGCCGAAGTGGTGCCGTTTCTCGGCGCGGCGCTGCAAGTGACCTGGAGCCATTGGTTGCTCGACACGCCCAATCTCGACCTCAAGCCCGGCGACAGCCTGAGCCAATGCCCAGCCTGTGGTTCGCCGGCCATGGCCGGGGTGATCCGTCATCGCGGCAAGTTCAACGGTTTGCGTTATCTGGTGTGCTCGTTGTGTGCCTGTGAATGGCATGTGGTGCGGGTCAAGTGCGTGTATTGCGAGCAGAGCAAAGGCCTGGAATACGTCAGCCTCGATGATGACCGGTACGCGGCGAATCAGGCGCCGTTGCGGGCGGAAGTCTGCCCTGGCTGCAAGAGCTACCTGAAATTGCTGTACCTGGAAAACGATGCCGAAGCCGAGGCGCTTTCGACGGATTTGACCAGTCTGCTGCTGGACATGAGGCTGGAGCAGGAAGGCTACCAGCGCCTGGCGCCGAATCTGCTGTTGGCCCCCGGAGGCGATTGAGCGCAGCGTCTACACTCAGGCGCGACGGTCCATCGCTTTCGGAGTTGCCGATGTCCAACCTGCGTTTGCCCTCCATCGACAGTTTGTTGCGTCATCCGGCGTGCCAGCCCTTGGCCGAGCGTTATGGGCGGGAGGCGTTGCTGGCCAGTCTGCGGCAGTTGCTCGATGACCTGCGCGAGCCCGTGTTGTCGGGGCAAATGGCGGCGATTGAAATCGCACCTGAGGTGCTGGCGGGCAGGGTGGGTGAGCGACTGATGGCACAACACCGCAGCCACGTACGCCGCGTGTTCAACCTCACCGGCACCGTGCTGCACACCAATCTGGGACGGGCGCTGTTGCCGGACGAAGCCATTGAAGCGGTGCAGATGGCGGCGCGTTACCCGATCAATCTGGAGTTCGACCTGCACAGTGGCAAGCGTGGGGATCGCGATGACTTGATCGAAGGTTTGATCCGCGAGTTGACCGGCGCTGAAGCGGTCACAGTGGTCAATAACAACGCCGCTGCCGTACTGCTGACCCTCAACAGCCTCGGGGCGCGCAAGGAAGGGATCATTTCCCGGGGCGAGCTGATTGAAATCGGCGGTGCTTTCCGCATTCCCGACATCATGGCCCGGGCCGGGGTGAAACTGGTTGAGGTCGGCACCACCAATCGCACCCACGCCAAGGACTATGAGGCGGCCATCGGCCCACGCAGTGGCTTGGTCATGCGCGTGCATGCGAGCAACTACGCCATCTCCGGATTCACCACAAGCGTGCCGACGGCGGAACTGGCCGATCTGGCGCACAGGCATGCTTTGCCGTTGCTGGAGGACTTGGGCAGCGGCAGTCTGCTGGACCTGACGCGCTGGGGCTTGCCGGCCGAGCCGACAGTGCGTCAGGCGCTGCTCGATGGCGCGGACATCGTGACCTTTAGCGCTGACAAATTGCTCGGTGGCCCGCAGGCCGGGTTGATTGTCGGGCGCAAGGACCTGATCGCGAAGATCAAAAAGAACCCACTCAAGCGTGCGTTGCGGGTCGACAAACTAACGTTGGCGGCGCTCGAAGCCGTGCTGGGCCTGTACCGCGATCCGGATCGGCTGGCCGAACGCTTGCCGAGTCTGCGTCTGCTGACCCGGCCACAAGTGGACATCCTCGCCCAGGCCGAACGCTTGCAACCGTCATTGGCCGAGCGCTTGGGCGAGGGCTGGAACGTCAGCCCGGTGCCGGCGCTGGGCATGATCGGCAGCGGCAGCCAACCGGTGGCGCGGTTGCCGAGTGCCGCGCTGTGCCTGCGGCCATTGGTGTCCAAACGACTGCGCGGGCGTTCACTGCGGGTGTTGGAAGCGGCGTTGCGCAGCTTGCCGATTCCAGTGCTCGGGCGCATCGATGACGACGCCTTGTGGCTGGACCTGCGGCAACTGGACGACGAAGCCGCGTGGCTGGCGCAACTCGATCAGTTGAACGGAGGGCAGGGGTGATCGTCGGCACCGCAGGGCATATCGACCATGGCAAGACTTTGTTGCTGGAAGCATTGACCGGCCAGCAAGGTGATCGACGCCGCGAGGAGCGCGAGCGCGGCATGACCATCGACCTCGGCTACCTCTACGCTGCGCTGGAGCCGCGCGCCGGGCTGACCGGATTTATCGACGTGCCCGGGCATGAGCGTTTCACCCACAACATGCTCGCCGGGGCGCAGGGCATCGACCTGGTGTTGTTGGTGGTCGCGGCGGACGACGGCGTGATGCCCCAGACCCGCGAGCACCTGGCGATTGTCGAGTTGCTGGGCATTCCTCGGGCGCTGGTGGCGATCACCAAGTGTGATCGGGTTGAGCCGGCGCGCATCCTGGACGTTCGCGCGCAGATTGAAGCGTTGCTGGCGCCCGGACCGTTTGCCGACGCTCCGTTGATTGCGTTGTCGAGTGTGACCGGCGAGGGTGTCGAGACCTTGCGGGCAGCCTTACTCGACGCGCAAAAGGATGTTCTTCAACGCAGCACCAGTGGCGGTTTTCGTTTGGCGATTGACCGGGCTTTCAGCGTGGCCGGCGCCGGCATTGTGGTCACCGGCACGGCGTTGTCCGGTCAGGTGGCCGTGGGCGATACATTGCTGCTCGGCCCCCAAGGCAAACCCGTGCGAGTGCGGGGCCTGCACGCGCAGAATCAACCCGCCGACAACGCGTTCGCCGGGCAACGGGTGGCGCTGAACCTGAGCGCTGAACGCCTGAGCCTGGATCAGATCCACCGGGGCCAATGGCTTTTGTCCGAGTGGCTGCACGCACCGACCCAACGCCTGGACATCGAGTTCCAACTGCTGCCCGGCGAAACCAGCCCATTTCCGCATTTCCACCCGGTACACGTTCACCTCGGTACCCAGGACGTGACCGGGCGCGTGGCGTTGCTGGAAGGCCCAAGCCTGGCGCCGGGCCAGCGGATGTTCGCGCAACTGCTGCTGAACGCGTCGGTGCATGCGGTGAAGGGCGATCCGCTGATCCTGCGCGACCAAAGCGCCCAACGCACCCTCGGTGGCGGGCGGGTACTCGATCCGTTCGCGCCGAGCCGCCAGCGTCGCAGCCCCGAGCGATTGGCGCAGTTGCACGCCCTCGCCACCACCAACTGCCTTGAAGAGGTCATGCCCGCGCTGCTGGGCAACAGCGACATTGGCCTCGATCCCCTGCGACTGGAGCGCCAGTTCAACCGTCCGCGCGATAGCTGGGTTCTGCCCGATGACGTACGCCTGATCAACACCCGCCAAGGTCCGCTGCTGTTCAGCTCCCAACGTTGGGAAGCGCTGAAGGCACCGCTACTGGAACACCTGGCACGTTTCCATCAACTGGAGCCGGATCAAATGGGCCCGGACCGGGATCGCTTGCGCCGGTTCGCCGGCACCGCACTGGACCGGCCGACCTTCATCAGCCTGCTCGACGAATTGCTCGCCAGCGGCACCATCGTCACCAGCGGACCCTGGCTGCACCTGCCCGATCATCACGTGCGCTTGAGTGCCGACGACGAAGCCTTGTGGCAACAATTGCAGCCCATCTTCGACGCGGCCGGTTTCAATCCTCCGTGGGTGCGCGACCTGGGGCAGGACGAAACGGCCGTGCGCCTGCTGCTGCGCAAAATGGCGCGGCTGGGGCTGCTGCACCAAGTGGTGCGCGACCTGTTCTACACCGATGCGATGCTGCGCCGATTGGCGGCTATGCTGTTGCAACTGGCCGCTGGAAACCCGGTGATCGAGGTGGCTGCGTTTCGTGATGCCGTGGGGCTGGGGCGCAAGCGTAGCGTGCAGATTCTTGAATACTTTGACCGGATCGGCCTGACCCGACGCCTCGGCGATCGGCGCCAGATCCGTCTCGACAGTGCCCTGGCTCAGGCCAACGAATAAGGAAGGCAATCGCGCCCGGTGGCGCGGCCGGGCTTCAAACCCGGTTGGGGACGGCATCCGTTCCCGGGCAGGTTCGACTCCGGCTGCCTTCCGCCAATTTCAACGTGGCGCCAGTTCCTTGATCAGAAAATCAATGAACGTACGGGTCTTCTGCGGCACCCGCCGCGCCGACGGGTAGACCGCGTTGATGGTGATCGGCGGCGCCTGCCATTCGCACAGCACCGGCACCAACCGACCCGTCGCCAATGCCTCTTCGACAATGAAATCCGGGAGCAGGGCGATGCCCATGCCGGCTTCGGCAGCCTGGGCGAGCAAATCACCGTTGTTGGCGTGCAATGGCCCGGTGACGTTAACCCGTTGGGTGTCCTTGCCATTGCTCAGTTGCAGGCTGACGCCGCTTTGCAGATAGCCGTAGTTCAAGCATTGGTGGGCCGTCAGGTCCTTGGGCACTTGTGGCGTGCCGGCACGTTTCAGATAGACGGGCGAAGCGACCATGATTCGCGGGGCCGGGGCCAACAGCCGGGCGACCATGGATGAGTCGGGCATGCTCGCGATCCGCAGCGTCACATCGAAACCGCCGCGCACCGGGTCCACTTGCTGATCACTCAGCACCAGCTGCAACTCGATATTCGGGTGCAGTTCATGGAACACCGGGATCAGCGGCCCCAAACGGCGCAAACCGAAGGACATCGGCGCGTTGATCCGCAATACCCCACGCAACTCGCCAACGCCGTCGCGGGCCCGTTGCTCGGCTTCGTCCAGCGAGGCGATCAATTCCCGGGCGGCGTCGTAATACTCGGCGCCGGCCTCGGTCAGGTGCAGGCTGCGGGTGGTGCGTTGCAGCAACTGCACGCCGATCGCTTCTTCCAGCGCTTGAATCTGTTTGCTGACTTTTGATCTCGGCACGTCCATCGCCCGGGCAGCGGCCGCGAAGCCGTTTTCACCGACGGTGACAATAAACGCGCGCATGCATTCGATACGGTCCAAGGATTGTCCCTAATTTGGAATCAATGATTCCCGATTCTAGGGAATTGTTCCTTTTATCGCCAAGGCCTAAATTAGCTACCAAGCCGCCAGCAAACAGCCTTCCAACGAAGCACGCAGCGGCTAACCCATTAAACAGAACTCGCCGACATCAAAAGGAACTCGCCATGTCCATTCGTGAATTGCTCAACCCAACCAACTCCGCCCTGATCCTGATCGACCACCAGCCGCAGATGTCCTTCGGCGTGCAATCGATCGATCGCCAGACCCTGAAAAACAACACCGTTGGCCTGGCCAAAGCGGCGAAGATTTTCAACGTGCCGACCATCCTGACCACGGTGGAAACCGAAAGCTTCAGCGGTTACATCTGGCCGGAGTTGCTCGCAGTGTTCCCGGATCAGCAGCCCATTGAGCGCACCTCGATGAACTCCTGGGAAGACAAGGCATTGGTGGAAGCGGTGAAAGCCACCGGGCGCAAAAAACTGATCATGGCCGCACTGTGGACTGAGGTTTGCCTGAACTTCCCTGCACTCGAAGCACTGGCTGAAGGCTACGAGGTGTACATCGTCACCGACGCGTCCGGCGGCACGACCAAGGAAGCCCACGACATGTCGGTGCAACGAATGATTCAGGCCGGCGCGGTACCGGTGACCTGGCAACAAGTGCTGCTCGAATACCAGCGCGACTGGGCCCACAAGGAAACCTACGACGCGGTGATGGAACTGGTGCGCGAACACAGCGGCGCCTACGGCATGGGCGTGGACTACGCCTACACCATGGTGCACAAGGCACCGCAGCGTCAGGTCAAGTAAGGCGGGTTGGTTGCACTGATACCTGGCAGTTTGTTACCAAATCTCACGCAAAGGTGTGAAAAAAGAGCTCACCGGTTCGCTGAATCGGTGAGCTTTTTTGTGGCTGTTTTTTAGGAGATTCAGTGTTTTAAAGGTGTTCAGACCGTTCGGGGCATGGCGTTATGAAAATGGCCACAAGATTGCATAGGCCTGTACATACAACTATAGGCATCGTTCACAAACCCGTGGTTCAACACCGAACCTATGTGGGAGCGGGCTTGCTCGCGAATGCGTCCTGACAGGCAACTTTGATGCTGGATCTGCCGGCCTCTTCGCGAGCAAGCCCGCTCCCACCGTTTGTTCGGTGCATACCTCCCCGAATCCCGAGAGCAGACGGTGATGAAAAGCAGAATTTTTCCAGGATGGTACGTCGTGTTCGCAGCGCATCTGCTGCTGGCACTCATTTTTGGCGGCGCTTACTCCTTTGGTGCATTTTTTTCGCAGATACAGTCCAACTTCGCGGTCGGAAGCTTCTCGGTCGCGTCGGTGTTTTCGCTGACAGCTTTTATTTATTACGTGGTCGGGGTGTTCTCCGGTTCTCTGGCGGATCGCATTTCTACCCGCCGGGTGGTTTGCGCCGGGATCATTTCGCTGGCACTGGGGTTCTTCCTCGCCAGCCTTGCATCCGGCTCGTTGCAATGGTTTTTGCTGTGTTTCTGTTCCCTGGTCGGCTTGGGCGTCGGGCTGGTGTATGTGCCAACGGTCGCGGCGGTGCAGCGCTGGTTCATCAAACACCGCAGCAAGGCCTCGGGCATTGCGCTGGCCGGCACCGGGGTCGGGACGTTTGTCGGACCGACTGCTGCCGGGCTGCTGATGCAGCATTTTTCCTGGGAAACGACGATGCAGATCTTCGCCGCGACCATTCTGGTCACGGGGCTGCTGGTCGCATGGCTGGTCAGGGGCAATCCGCAGGCGCTGGGCCTTTTACCGGATGGCCTCGACGCGGCCTCGGCGTGCGCCGAACATCACGCGACGCCTGCGGGCATGCGCCTGGCCGACGCGGCTGCCACGGGGCGATTCTGGTGGTACTTCGGGGCGATTTTCTTTGGTTCGGTCGGGCTGTTTCTGGCGCTGGTGCACATCAATCCCTACGCCCGCCAGTTTGGACTGTCCGCCACCGAGGCCAATCTATTGATCGGACTGATTGGCGTGGGCAACGTTGGCGGTCGGCTATTCCTGGGCAGCATCGGTGACCGGATCGGCGCCCGGCGTCTGCTGATTGTCCTGACCTTCGCACTGATGCTGCTCAATTTGCTGTGGCTGGGTGCTCATACCTTCGCCACGCTGGCGCTGTTCGCCGTGTGTTTTGGCGTGGCCAATGGCGGCTGCATTTCCCTGTACCCGTCGGTGACGGCCAGTTGGTTTGGCACGGCGAACCTGGGGGCGATCCTCGGTGCACTGTACATTTCGGTCGGGATTGCGGCGCTGATCGGCGGGAGTGTGGCGGGGTTGCTGTTCGACCTTTACCAGAATTACACCGCATCAATCCTGCTCGGTGCGTTGTGTGCGCTGCTGTCCGTGGGGTTCATCCTGATTGCCGGTCGTCAGCCGGTTCAGTCAATGGCGCGGACTCAACTGTCGCGGTGAGCACCATTCACCGGCAGGCGACTGCCCAGGCGATAGCGCGAGGAAGGGTGGGTCAGGCGTACGTAGGTGACGATTTTGCTTTGGCTCCAGGTGCGGCGCAGGAGGATCAGGCACGGTTCATTGGCGTCGATCTGCATGTGCTTGCTTTCGTCGCTGCTCGGGTGCCCGGCCTCGACAATGTGTTCCATCTCGTCGGGACGGATGACCTGTAACAGATAACGCGCCGGTTGCAGTTGCTCACCAAATTCTTGCAGCAGGAAGTCCGGCACCAGTTCTGGATTGACGTAGCGATCCTCGAACTGCACCGGCACGCCTTCCTCACTGTGCACGCAGATCAAATGAAACACCGACGAACCGGTGGGCAGCGCCAACGCGGCCGCCACTGGCATCGACGCGGCTTCACGTCCCAACTGCAGGACGCGGCAGGAGTAGCGGTGCCCCCGCGCAATGATTTCGTCGGCGATGTTGGTGATACGCAGCAGGTTCGATTGCGGTTTGCTCTCGGCCACAAACGTCCCGACGCCGGAGATCCGCACCAGATGACCTTCTTCCGTCAGCTCGCGCAAGGCGCGGTTGACGGTCATGCGTGAAATGCCCAGCTCTTGCACCAGGCGATTTTCCGACGGAATCAGGTCTCCGGGCTTCCATTCACCGCTGCGCAGCTTGTCTTGCACAAAGTCCTTCGCGCGCCGATAGAGGGCTTGCGGTGCATTTTTGATCATGGGTCAGTCCGCGTCTTTTTGAGCGGCAAGAACACTTGCCAGGGCTTTGAGAAAAAGGTCGTTATCCTCACAGCTACCGATGGACACACGCAAGTACTGTGTGTAGCCGTCTTCGCGCCACGGCTTGAGGATCACGCCCTTGCGCAGCAAGGCCTGATTGAGGGTTTCAGCCGGATACGGCGTGCTGAAATACAGGAAGTTGGCCATCGACGGCGCCGGACTCAATCCCATGTTTTGCAGCGCGACCACCATGTGCCGCCGTTCGTGGGCGACGTGGGCGAGGGTGGCCTGTAAATGCTCTTCGTCCGCCAGCGCAGCAATGGCCGCAGCCTGGGCCACGCGATTGATGTTGAACGGGGTGCGCAGGCGATCAATCAGGTCGGCCAGCAGCGGATCGCTGACGATCCCGTAGCCGATGCGCAACCCGGCCAGGGAATAGGCCTTGGAGAAGGTGCGCAGCAAGATAAACGGTTTGCCGCTGGCCTGGATCAATCCCAGGCAATCGGGGTAGTCCGCCTCGAAATCGGCGTACTCGTAATAGGCCTCGTCAAACACCAGCAAACACTGCGCTGGCAGTGCCGCCAACAGCCGTTGCAACTCATCGGCGTCCAGCGTGCAACCGACCGGGTTAGAAGGACAGGAGAACATCAACAGCCGGGTTTTCGGCGTCAGCGCCGCAATCATCGCCGGTACGTCGAAGCGACCTTCAGCCGTCATCGGCACCCCGGATACCGTGGCACCCGCCGCGATGGGATAAATAAAGTGCAGGCCAAACGACGGCACCACCGTGACCACTTCATCGCCATGGTCAAGAAACACCCGGCTGATGATGCTCAGCAAATCTTCGGAGCCGTTGCCGAACACCAACTGATTGCCCGGCACGCCGAGTTTTGCTGACAGCGCCGCGCGCAACTCCAGGCAACTGGCATCCGGGTAAAGGGCGATGCTTGAACAGGCCTTGGCCATCGCGGCGGCCACGGCGGGCGCAGGCCCCAGCGGGTTTTCGTTGCTGCCCAGCTTGGCCACCCGGGTCAGCCCGAAGCGCTGGCGCACGGCTTCGGTGCTGAGGCCGGCGTTGTAGCTGGCCAGGTCACGCACTTGTGGGCGCGCGAGGAGTTGCAGTTCAGCAGCGTTCATACCAGAGAGGCCTCTTTGTTGTCCTGCCAGAAGGCATTGCGATCCAGATAGTTCTGCAGAAATTGCTGCAGGCGTGGGTGTTCGCTGTTGTGGAAGATTTGCTGCGGCGTGCCTTGGGCCACCACTTGGCCCTGATCGAGGAACACCACCGAGTCGGCAACCTGCGCGGCGAAGCCCATTTCATGGGTGACCACCACCATGGTCATGCCTTCTTTGGCCAGGGTCTTCATCACTTGCAGGACCTCACCCACCAGTTCCGGGTCGAGCGCCGAGGTCGGTTCATCGAACAACATGATGTGTGGCTCCATCGCCAACGCCCGGGCAATCGCCACACGCTGCTGTTGGCCGCCCGAGAGCTGGATCGGATAAACGTCGGCCTTGTGCGCCAGGCCGACTTTGTCGAGCATCGCCAACGCACGCTTGCGGGCCTCGGCAGAAGACAGCTTGCGCACCCGCAGCAAGGCTTCGCTGACATTGCCCAGCGCCGTCATGTGCGGCCACAGGTTGAACTGCTGGAAGACCATGCCGACGTTGCGCCGAACCTGATTGATCTGCGATTGCGCGGCGCGTTTGCGGCCCTTGCCGTTGTCCGGCACGAAGCCGAGCAACTGGCCTTCGATATGGATTTCGCCTTCGTCGTACTCTTCGAGGAACGCCATGCTGCGCAGCAGGGTGCTTTTACCCGAGCCGGACGGCCCGATCAGGCACACCACTTCGGAATGCCGGACCTGCAAATCGATACCTTTGAGCACACGCAGGGTGCCGAAGCTCTTGCCGACATTGTGCAGGCGCAACATGGGTTGCGAATCGCCGGGGAGTTGTTCGGGAGTCTTCATGGGGTCACCTTGTTTCGGGGCGATGGGTTTCAAATGGCGTTGTAGGTCGTTCATTGCGCTTGCCTGCTCATAAAGCGGCCGACCCGCGTTTCCAGGTACATCCCCAGGCGCGAACACAACTCGACCAGCAGCAGGTAGCCGATACACAGCACCAACAGGGTTTCGACGAAGGCGAAGGTTTGCGAGCCGATACCGGTCATGACCATGGTCAGTTCCGGGATGGTGATGATCGACAGGACCGCAGTTTCCTTGCACAAAATGGTCACCAGATTGACCAGCGCCGGCAGGATCATCACCAGCATCTGCGGCACCTGGATGCGCAGGATGCATTGCCAGCGTGTGATGCCCAGGCAATCGGCCGCTTCCAGTTGACCGCGGGCGACCGACTCGAAACCGGTGCGGAAGATCTCCGCAAAATAGACGCTGCCGTAAATGCCCAACCCGAGGACGCCGGCCGGAATCGGCTCCAGGCTGAGGCCGAATGACGGGCCGCCGTAGTAGACCAGGAACAGCTGAACCAGAAACGGCGTGCTGCGGATCACTTCGATGAACGCCCGCAACGGCGCGCGGATCAAGTTGTTGCCAAACAGTTGCGCTACGGCAATCAGCAAGCCGAGGAACAACCCGAGCACGACCCCGGCGGACCAGGTGCCGAGGGTAACGGCGAAACCTTGGGCGATGTCATCGAGGTGCTCGGTGATGATCCGGTAGTCGAAGATCATGAGCGTTGCTCCTTCATGCGTCGTTCCAGCAGGCCGCCACAGAACGCCAGTGGAATGTTGATCAGGCAATAGAAGCCGGCGAGCATCAGGTAGTCCTGAACGAACAGGTAATCGCTGGCTGCCAGGTTCTGCGCGGTGCGGGTCAGGTCTGCGAGGCCGACCACCGACACCAGCGAAGACGCCTTGATCAGCAGGATCATTTCGTTGACCAGCGCCGGCAGCGTCAGGCGAACGGCTTGCGGTACGCGAATGCGGATCAGCATTTGCCCGGTGCTCAGGCCAAGCAACCCGGCGGCCTCTAACTGACCACCGGGAATGGCCAGGAAACCACCACGCAGGATCTCGGCGATGTAGGCCCCGGCGCACAACGACAAGCTGATGATCGCGGCGGTCAGCGGCGACACGTTGGGCAGGCCAACACGTGGCAGGAAGTAATAAACGAAGAGCAATTGCACCAGCAGCGGAATGCCCCGGAACACAAAAATGTAGCCGCCACCCAAACGCCGGAACAACGGCACCGGCGACAGGCGCAGGCTGGCGATCAGAATGCCGATGAAAAACCCGATCACCAGGGCGGCGGTGGAGACTTCAAGCGTCACCAGCAGGCTGGTCAGCAGCAACGGCAGGTTCTGTAAAAACAAAGGCCAATCGAACATCGCGGCGACTCCAACTCAGTTGATCGCCAGCCAGGGCTGGCCGGCGATCAGGAGCTCCAATGAACAGGCGGGTTTACCAGGTTGGGGTGAAGTCGGCTTTCGGTACGTCCATCTCGGCCCCCAGCCATTTTTTCTGCAGGGCGGCGAGGCGACCGTCGTCGTGCATTTTCAGCAGTGCGGCATCGAGGGCGGCGATCAAGCTGTTGGCGTCGTCATCCTTGCGGCCCAGGTAGGCGAAGTAGGATTTTTTGCCGAACGGCGGCAGGATCACTTTGAACGCCTTGCTACGCTCGGCGGCGACGTAGGAGATGTTCGGCAGCGAGTTGGCAACGGCAACGATGCGCTTGGCCGCGAGGTCGGCGTAGGCCTGGTTGTTGTCGACGTACTCACGGATCGTGACTTTCTCCGGCAGCGTGGCGGCGAAGGTTTTGAGCTCTTCGAGTTGCGCCGAACCTTTACCCGCACCCACGGCTTTGCCGGCAATGTCTTGCGGTTTGGTGATGGTGGTGTCGCTGGCGCCGACCATCAAGGCAACGGTGGCTTCGGCGATGGGCAGCATGAAGTGATAACGCTCTTTGCGGGCCTGGGTCACGATGATCGGACCGGCGACCATGTCGAATTTCTTCGCTTCAAGCCCCGGCAATACGCTCGGCCACGGCAGGTCGATGAACTTCACCTTGACCCCCAACTCCTTGCCCAACTGCTCGAACAACTCGGCGTTCAGGCCTTTCTGCTTGCCGTTGTCGGTGAAATCGAAAGGCGCAAATTGCAGCTCGGTACCCACCACCAGTTCTCCGGCTTTTTTTACATCCGCCAGTTGATCGGCGTGTGCAGCCAGGGACGCGACAGTCAGGGTCAGAGCGAGGCACAAACCGTTGAATCGTTTACTGAATAGAGAATCGAGTTGCATGGTGTCACTCCTTCAGGGGATACAGCGAGGTTGGGTGTGAGTCCTGCGGTGATTCAGGAGGGCAACAGCAGTTAACGTGCCACTCCGGTATATACAGGCCCTCAGCCGAGGATTTTCCCCGGGTTGAGAATGCCGTTGGGGTCAAAGCAGTCCTTGAGTTGGCGCATCACCGCGAGGGCTTCGGGGCCGACCGAGTGATGAAGAAACTCACGCTTGAGCAGGCCGATGCCATGCTCGGCAGACACCGAACCACCCAGTTCGCCGACCGCGCTGTACACCAGTTCTTCGATCTCAAGGATCGGTGCCGGCTGCGGCAAGGACTGGCAGTCCACGGTCAGGTGCAGGTTGCTGTCACCGATGTGTCCGAAATACACGCTGCGGTTGCCCGGCCAGCGTTCTTCCAGGCGTGCGCGGCAACGCTCGACGAAGTCGCCGATCAGGCCGATGGGCAGGCTGACGTCGAAATTCAGCGGGGTCATGCGGGTCGGGAATTCGCCGGTGGCTTCGCGGATTTTCCAGAGCCCGCGCGCCTGGGTCTGGGAACTGGCGAGCACTGCGTCGATGACTTCGCCGGCGCCGAACGCCTCTTCCAGCGACGCCTGGAGTTGCTCCTGCGGGCCGGCCGACTCCAGCAGCACATACAAACGATGGTCCAGCGACATCGGCGCGGTGGCGTTGTCCAGCCAGCTCACCCCGAGGCGGAAGAAGTCTTGCCACATCAGCTCATAGGCTTGCGGCGTGCCGACGCTGCGTTGAATCCGCCGCAGCAGGCTGACGGCACTGGCGTAGTCGGGCAGGGCGCAGAGCAGGGTACTGGTCTGGCCGGGTTGCGGCGCAAGCTTCAATACTGCCCGGGTGATCACGCCCAAGGTGCCTTCACTGCCGATAAAGCACTGTTTCAGGTCATAACCGCAGTTGTTCTTGATCATTTTGTTGCGCAAGTCGAGGACCCGGCCATCGGCCAGAACCACTTCCAGCCCGAGCACCAGGTCACGGGTCATGCCGTAGCGAATCACCGCGTTGCCCCCGGCATTGGTGGCGATGTTGCCGCCGATCTGGCATGAGCCTCGTGCGCCAAGATCCAGAGGAAAGACAAACCCGGCGTTGAGCGCGGCTTGCTGGATCTCCTCCAGGGTGGTGCCGGCCCAGGCGCTGACAGTGGCGGCCGCCGGGTCGATTTCTTCGATGCCGCGCAAACGTTCCAGAGACAAGGCAATGTCCGTGGCCCGAGGCACCGCGCCGCCGGCCAGCCCGGTCATGCCGCCCTGGGGAACCACGGTTTGTTGGGCTGCGTTGCAAATCCGCAGGGCGCTGGCGACATGTGCAGTGGTGCGTGGCAACAACAGCGCGGCGGGGCAGGCCGGGGCATGGCCGGTCCAGTCGCTGTAGTGGCGTTGACTGATATCGGTGCCAGTGATTACCGCGTCGTCACCCAGTGCCTGACGCAATTGTTCGAGGGTGTGTTGTAGATCGGTCATCAGTTCAACTCACGGTCAGGGGAAGTGGCGGTTGTCGTGGTCAACGCACGACGATCAAGTTGCTCAAGGTCCGGGGTGCCCAGCAAAGACAAGGCCAGGCGCAGCTCTTGCGCCAGCAGGTCGAGGGCACGGCCGGCGCCGGCCTGTCCACCGACGGCGACTCCATAAAGCGTAGATCGCCCCAGCAACACCGCATCGGCGCCAAGTGCGCAGGCTTTGAGAATGTCAGTGCCGCGACGGATACCACTGTCGAGCAGCAGGGCGAGTTTGCCTTTGGCCACGGCGGCAATCGCCGGCAGGCAATCGAGGCTGGCAGGAACTCCGTCCAGTTGCCGGCCGCCATGGTTGCTCACCACCAACCCGTCGAGCCCCAGGGTCACGGCTTTCTCGGCGTCGGCCGGGTGCAGCACGCCTTTGAGCAGCAACTGGTGCGGCCAGCGATCACGCAAGCGGGCGAGGGCGTCCCAGTTCAGTCCGGTGTCCATTTGGCTACCGATAAACTGCGCGGCACCTTCGACGGTGCGTTGTTCGGCTGGCAGATAGCGTTCGATGTTGCCCAGGGTCGGCAGACCGTGTGGCCACACTGCTTGCGCCATCCACCGTGGGTGACACAGCACGTCGAACTTGTGGCGCAGGCTCAATTGCCGGGGGCGGACGAAGCTGCGCCGGTCCCATTCCCGATTGCCCAGCAACACCGCGTCGCTGGTCAGCAGCAAGGTTTTGCAACCGACCGCATCGGCACGTTGCAGCAGGTCTTCAGCCACGGCCGGATCACGCAGGCAATACAGTTGAAACCAGAGGTTCACCTCAGGCACCGCCGCCACGACCTGTTCCAGAGAACTGGTGGAAACGGTGCTAAGGGTGAACGGCAGCCCACGCTCGGTGGCGGCGCGGGCCAAGTGAATATCGGCGTCGCGAAAAAGCATGGCGTTGTAGCCAGTGGGACCGATAGCGATCGGCAACGGCAGAGCTCGCCCGAACAGCAAGCGCTGAGTGTGCGTCGCCGAACAAGGCACCAACGTGCGAGGCAGTAGCGTGATGTCCGCGAAGGCCTGGCGGTTGCGCTGCAACGTCCGTTCTTCCTCGGCCCCGCCTTCCAGGTATTCCCAGGCGAAATGCGGCAAGCGTCGCCGCGCCATCGCCGCCAGTTCGGCAATGCTCTGTGCCCGGTGAATATCCGACCCTGAATAGTAGCGACGCATGGCGATCCCTTTGGCGTGATGAAAGCGGCGCAGTCAGGCTGCGCCGACTCGTTTGCGATCAGGCATACAGGCGTTCGGCGGGCAACCAACGCTCGAACGCGGCCAACTCCACCCAGGCGCGAGCGGCGGCGATGTCCGGGGCGAAGTAACGGTCTTCGTCGTAGTGCGCGACTTCGCGGCGGATCATCGCCAGGACTTCGCCCAGTTTTTCCGAGGTCTTGAGCGGCGCATGCAGGTCCACGCCCTGGGCCGCACCGAGCAGTTCGATGGCCACCACGGCGCTGCTGTTACCAGCCATATCCAGCAGACGCCGGGCCGCGAAGGTTGCCATCGACACGTGGTCTTCCTGGTTGGCCGAGGTCGGCAGGCTGTCGACCGACGCGGGGTGAGCCAGGGTTTTGTTTTCCGACGCCAGTGCGGCAGCGGTCACCTGAGCGATCATGAAGCCTGAGTTCAAGCCACCTTCGCGCACCAGAAAGGCCGGCAGACCGGAGAGCGCCGGGTCAACCAGTTGGGCGATCCGGCGTTCCGAGAGCGCACCGATTTCGGAAATCGCCAAGGCCAGGACGTCCGAGGCCATCGCCACCGGCTCGGCGTGAAAGTTGCCGCCCGACAGCACATCGCCGTCAGCGCTGAACACCAGCGGGTTATCTGAAACGGCATTGGATTCGCGCAGGAACACACCCGCAGCAAAGCGCAAATGATCGAGGCAAGCCCCCATGACTTGTGGCTGGCAGCGCAGGGAATACGGGTCTTGGACCCGAGCGCAGTCGATGTGCGATTGACGAATCTCGCTGTCGGCCAGCAGTTCGCGGTAGTACAGCGCTACATCGATTTGACCCGGTTGACCGCGCACGGCCTGGATGCGTGGGTCGAACGGCACATCCGAGCCCTTCAAGGCTTCCACGCTCAGGCTGCCGGCCACTACGGCGGCGGTGAACAGTTTTTCGGCGGCGAACAGCCCGCGCAGCGCCAGGGCCGTGGACACCTGAGTGCCATTGATCAGCGCCAAACCTTCCTTCGGCCCCAGCACCAGCGGTTCCAGACCGGCAATCGCCAACCCTTCGACGGCGTCCATTTCACGCCCGTTATGACGAACGCGACCGACACCCATCAGCACCGCCGACATATGCGCCAGCGGGGCCAGGTCACCCGAAGCACCGACCGAACCCTGGGACGGAATGCACGGATAAACCTTGGCGACATACAACTGAACCAGTGCTTGAATCACTTCCCAGCGAATGCCGGAAAAACCTCGGGCCAGGGAACCGACTTTCAACGCCATGATCAGGCCGACACTGGCGTCATCGAGCAATGGACCGGTGCCGGTGCAGTGCGAGAGCAGCAGGTTGCGCTGCAACTTGGTCAGCGACTCGGTCGGAATCTTTGTTCTGGCGAGCAGGCCGAAACCGGTATTGATGCCATACACCGTGCGTTCGTTGGCAATGATCTGGTTCACAGTGTGGGTGCTGGCCTCTACGACTTCGCGGGCCTGCGGGTCCAGTTCAATAGCGCATTGCTTCTGATAGATGACGCGCAATTGATCGAGCGTGAGTTGACCGGGTTTGAGCAGCAGAGGTGTGTGCATTGCAATGTCCTGGGGCAGTGATGGTTGGAATAGGCAGCTATATCATCCTGTATATACAGGTAGAGCAATATGCGGGCCAAAAATCACAGCCATCCTCAAAGAGCGGCGTTTCAGACGCGCGCCATGCCCGATTTAAAAGAAACGTTCGGCCTGCTGAGGTTTGAATGTGTAACCGAAAGCTGCACCAAATGCGCGCTCGGCGCACACAGTTGGGGCGTTTGGAAACCAATGAATACTGGGCAGCAGGCCGATTTTGGATTGTTGAAAAGCGAGCGGGGGGCCTTAGCACGCAGGGAGTGACGGAGCAGGAGAGCGGAGCGGCACAGTAAATGCTTTTAGCTGTATATACAGGGCGCTCCATATTGCGTCATGTCCCTGAACGACCACCAGCACCACGCCCCCCAGGAGTGAGCATGTCTTCCACTATTCATCTGCCTCTGATCGATATGTCCGGTGTCCGCGAAGGTGACAAGGCGAGTATTCGCCGCGCCGCCGATGCCATTCGAACCGCCTGCTGTGACATCGGCTTCTTCTACATCATCAATCACGGTGTGCCACAGGGCGTCATCGACCGGGCGATGGCGGCGGCCGGAGAGTTCTTTGCTTACCCGGCCGAGGTCAAACGCCAGGTGGCCGTCAACAAGCGCCATCGTGGCTGGCACGCGCTGGGCGGGGCGACCATGTACGAGGCCACCAAACCCGATCACAAGGAGTTTTTCAGTATCGGGCTCGAACTGGCCGAAGATGATCCGAGCGTGCTCGCCGGTGAGGCGTTGCGTGGGCCGAACCAGTGGCCGGATTTCATGCCGTCGTTGCGTGAGGCTTTGGCGGACTACTACCGGGAAGTTGCCTTGGCCGGGGCCGACCTGTTGCGGGTGGTGGCGGTGGGGTTGGGTATTGACGAAGATTTTTTCACCGACAAATACACCAAGCCGTTGCAGCGCACGCAGATGGTCTATTACCCACCGCAACCGCCCCAGGCTGAAGCTGATCAGTTCGGCGTGGCGCCACACACCGACTACGGTTGCATCACATTGCTGTATCAGGACAACAGTGGCGGTCTGCAGGTCCGTGAGCTGGGCGCCAACCGCTGGATTGATGCCACGCCGATCCCCGGCAGCCTGGTGGTAAACGTCGGCGACCTGTTGGCGCACTGGTCCAACGATCGCTTTCGTTCAACGCTGCATCGGGTTATCAACACCTCGGGCCATGAGCGTTACTCCATCGCAACCTTCTACGACCCGACTTACAGCGCCAACGTCGATCCCTGTGACTTGGGCATCGACCCGGCGCAGAGCCTGTATCCGCCGGTGGCGGCAGGAGACTACATCCTCAAGCGGATCGACGACTCGATGGCGTATCGCAAAAAGCAGGCATAAACCCTGGGATTGGAAAATGCCCCCCCTGTTGGAGCGGGCTTGCTCGCGAAGAGGGCGTGTCAGTCGACATTAATGTTCACTGAACCACCGTTTTCGCGAGCGAGCCCGCTCCCACAGAAGGCATAAAGTCGATCAGAGGTGGCCGAAGCTCAGCGGGTACTGAACCACCACATACACCCTGTCGATGTCATCGCCCGCCTGGGCGGTGTTGGCCCGGTGCGAAACATGGGACAGTTGCAGCGACAAGTCCTTGGCCGGGCCGGCTTGCACGACGTAGCGCAAATCGATGTCGCGCTCCCAGTGCCGTCCGCCATCGCCTTGTTGCGGCTGGTACTCGCCGGTCGCCGGGTCGAACGGGTTGTAGGCGCCGCCCTTGGGCGCGTGAGTGCCGTCAATATCGCGGCCGGTCACGTAACGGGTCATGAACTTCAGCCCGGGAATGCCGAAAGCTCCCAGGTCGAGGTCATAACGCGCCTGCCACGAGCGTTCATGGGCACCGTTGAAATCGGCGTACTTGATCGAGTTGGCAAGGTAGATGGAATCGCCGCCGACGAAATCGAACGGGGTGTCACCGTTGATTTGCTGATAGGCGAGGGTGAAGGCGTGGGCGCCGAGGCTGTACTTGCCCGACAAGCTGTAGGCCGTGTTGTCGATTGGCCCCGCGACTGCCCGGCCAGTGTCTTGCGTGTGATAGAGATTGGCGTCGAGGAAAACGTCCGACTGCTTCAGGTGCAGATTGCCGTAGTACTGGTGCCAGGTGTCGCTCAACTCGGAGGCGTACAACGCACCGCCCAACGGGTTGTTGGTGAACAGGTCGGCGCCGAGGAAGCTAATCCCACCGGCCTCAGTGTTGGCGCCATAACCATAGAAGTCGCCTTTGCTCGATGAACTGTCCTGATTCTTGAACGCCGTAAAATGCCCGGCCACCTGGTTCATGCCGTCGATTTCCTTGCTGCTTATCAGCAAACCGGTGGCGTACTCCGGTTGCAGGCGTTTGTCCGAGGTGTCGAACACCGGGGTTTCCACGGTCATTTCGCCGAAGGCCAGGGTGGTGCGGGAGGCTTTGAACTTGATTGCGCCACCACCACTGGAATAGTTGCTGTCACTGCGGCCGTCAGCATCGACCGGCAATAACCCGGTACCGGAGTGGCCCTTGCCGCCGTCGAGTTTGAGCCCGAGAAAACCGTGTGCATCCAGGCCAACGCCAAGCGTACCGTCGGTGAAACCGGATTCAAACGTGCTGATAAACCCTTGAGCCCATTCGGCTTTGTAACTTTTACCGGAGGGCGAGGGCGTGCGGTAATCGCTGTTGAGGTAGAAGTTGCGACTTAGTACCCCCAGCGTTGCACCGTCGAGAAACCCGGAAGCGCTAGGCGCCGGTTCACCAGCCAGGGCGGTGCCGGCGAACAGTATCGATAACCAAAGCGTGCGGTGTTGTGCGGAAAACGTCATGGGCTGATCACCACCAGGCAGCGACTGCGCAGGGCACGCAGTCGCTGGTGTTGCTTAATGGCCTTCGGATGCGCCGAACATGGTCTTGGCGTAGATCAAGCCCAGGCCATAAGAACCACCGTTGGCGATGGAGGTTTTCACGGTTTCGTCGTACGTCTCGCCGCGTGCCCAGTCACGTTGCAGTTCCAGCAGGTATTGCAACGACGTCATTGGGCGGGCGCCGAGCTGGATCATGCGTTGAATGGCCATTTCGTGGGCTTCGACGGACACGTCGCCGCACGCATCGGCGATGAAATACACCTCAAAACCCTGGTCGATGGCCGACAGGGCCGGGCCAACGATGCACACCGAGGTCCACAGGCCGGCGAGGACGATTTTCTGCTTGCCGAACTTGTTCACTTCAACGGCGATGCGCTCGTCTTCCCAGGTGTTCATGCTGGTGCGGTCGATGATGGTGTGCTCCGGGAACACCGACTTGATTTCGTCGAAGATCGGCCCCGAAAAGCTCTTCTCGGCCACGGTGGTCAGGATGGTCGAGACCTTGAAGCCGCGAGCAGCCTTGGCCACCAGCGCCGCGTTGTTGCGCAGGGTCACGGCGTCGATGGACTTGGTCGCAAAGGACATCTGCGACTGGTGGTCGATCATGATCAAGGTGTGATCGGTCGGGGTCAGCAGGGTTTTACCGGGGGCTGCTTTTGCAATGGCCATGACGGAGGTCCTTACGGGGATGAGTGAAGGGCCATGGTTGCGCAGATTCGGGCGGGGATATTGAGTTGGTGTGCTGAGTTTGCGGTTTTGCGAGGGACGGTGCGGCGAGGGTCAGCCCGGCGCGATGATGCGGCATCGCGCCGGGCTTTTGCGTCACTGCATGACATACCGGCCGGGTGCCGACTCCAGCGCCGGGTAGTGGGTATTGCCGGTGTGCAACGCCGAGGGTTGGCGTTCTCCGGCGTGAGCAGCCAGCCAGACAAACCAGTCGTTCCACCAACTGCCCGGGTGCTGTTCAGCGTTCTTGAACCAGGTGTCGGGTTTCTGGGTAACGCGATTGTTGGTCCAGTAATGGCGTTTTTGGCTGGCCGGCGGGTTGATCACCCCGGCGATATGCCCCGAGGCACCGAGCACAAAACGCTTGGTCCCGCCGAGCAACGCGGTGCTGGCATAGGCGCTTCGCCACGGAACGATGTGGTCGTCATGGGTGGCCAGGATGTACGCCGGCGCCTCGATGGCTTTCAGGTCGAGCTTGACCCCGCAGCACGTCAGCTCGCCGGATTTCAGATCGTTTTGCAGGTAGGTGTGGCGCAAATACCAGCAGTACATCGGGCCGGGCAGGTTGGTGCTGTCGTTGTTCCAGAACAACAGGTCCAGGGCAATCGGCTTCTGGCCCTTGAGGTATTTGTCGACGTTGTAGTTCCACCACAAATCATTGGGGCGCAGCAGCGAGAAGGTGTTGCCCATGTCCTCGCCCTTGAACAGGCCGATAGGGCCGTCCAGCCCGCCGATGGTGCGTTCGCGGTAGGCCACCAGTTGTTCGTCGACGAAGATGTCGATCGGGCCGGTGTCAAGGTAATCGAGGAAAGTAGTCAGCAGGCTGACGCTGGCGATTTCCTTATCGCCCCGCGCGGCCAGGACCGCCAGCGCCGTGCTCAACAGCGTGCCGCCTATACAGAAACCGACGCAATTGGGCCGTTGTTCGCCGCTGATGTCACGGGTCACTTGCAGGCCTTTAATGATGCCGGTTTCGATCAGGTCATCCCAGGTGGTGTTGGCGTGGGCCTGGTCGAAGTTGCGCCAGGACATCAGAAACACCGGGTGCCCTTGTTGCAGCAGGTGGCGGATCATTGAGTTGTCGGGGCGCAGGTCGAGGATGTAGTACTTGTTGATCGACGGCGGCACGACGAACACCGGGCGGTGGTACTGGGTCTCTGTTTGCGGGTAGTACTGGATCAACTGGAACAATTCGTTCTCGAACACCACTTCGCCGGGGGTGCTGGCCAGGTCCACGCCGACCTTGAACGCATCGCTGTCACACTGGCGCATCTTGCCTTCTTGCAGGTCGCTGGCCAGGTGCAGCAGCCCCGTGAACAGGCTGGCGCCCTGGGTGTCGACCACCCGTTGCAAGGCATCCGGGTTACTTGCCAGAAAGTTGCTCGGCGCACCGGCGGCGATGGCTTGCTCCACCAGGTACAGCAGGCGTTGGCGCGGTTTCTTTTCTTTGATTGGCAGTTGTTCCAACAGCTTGAGCAGGAACCCGGCGTTGAGCAGGTAAAACGCAGCGAGGGAACCGAACAGCGGTTGGCTCCAGGCGCCGCTGGCGAAGCGTCGATCCTCGAAGGTGAAGGGCTGGCCGGTCATCAAGCGCTGGCCGAGGTCGCCCCATTGCAGTTGATAGTCGGACTGCAGGCTGTCAAGGGTGCTGCGGGGCAGGTCGAACCAGTCGTTGTACTCGTGCCCTGAAAACCATGGATTGGTGCTGACCCACAGGCGCAATTGTTGCACTGCAAAGGAAGCAATGAACGGAACCTGGCCAGACCAGTAAGTGTTGAAGGTGTGCGCGTTGTTATCCATGGAACTCCTCGCCCACAAAGGCAAACCGGGCAGAAAAAAGGCGCGCAGCACCGCCGTTCGGCGCCGCGTCGGCCACTACTGCATGTTCATCCCGCCGTTGACCGAGAAGTCGGCCCCGGTGCTGTAGGCCGATTCATCGGAGGCAAGCCAGGCGACGATGGAGGCGATTTCTTCCGGCTGGCCCAAGCGTCCGACCGGTGTAGCGGCAATCATGCTGTCGAGGATGTCCGGGCGAATGGCCGCCGTCATGCTGGTCTGGATGTAGCCCGGCGAAACGGTATTGACGGTCACGCCCTTGCCCGACACTTCCCGCGCCAGGGCCATGGTGAAACCGTGGATGCCAGCCTTGGCCGCGCTGTAGTTGGTCTGACCGAACTGGCCGCGCTGACCGTTGATCGAGGAAATGTTGATGACCCGCCCCCAGCCTTTGCTCAACATGCCTTCAATAACTTGCTTGGTGGTGTTGAACAACCCGCTGAGGTTGGTGCCAATCACCGCGTTCCAGTCTTCGGGGGTGAGTTTTCGAAACGAGGCATCCCGGGTAATGCCGGCGTTGTTGACCAGCACATCCACCGGGCCGAATGCTTCCCGGACACTCTCGAAAGCCCGGCGGGTCGACTCCCAGTCGGTGATGTCGCCGTAGACAAATTCAAATTGATAGCCCGCTGCCAACTGGCTCGCGGCCCACTCATTCTTGCGGCTGGAGTCAGCGCTGCAGCCCACCACCACCTTGAAGCCCTCACTGTAAAGACGCTGGCTGATCGCTGTACCAATCCCACCCATACCACCGGTTACCAATGCAATACGACCAAGCGACTTCATACGCGCCTTTCCTTTTTTATTTTGCGCTGCAAGATGGGGGATTGTTCGGTATTGGCGGGGGCTGCGGAAGTGTTGTGAGGTGACTCTCTGGTGTCCAACGGCGCCATGCCTGGCTAAAAACGAGGAGTACCTATACTGGGATCAACTTTCGCAACCGAGCGGTCCGTTATTTTTGATTCAACGCAGATCCGTTATGGCTCCGGATAGGACGTCCGGCTCCACAGGTCATTGAGGACGCCATGTACAGAATGAGTTCAGGCTATGCCAACGTGCTGGTCAATACGCTCTCGGCGCAAGGGCTGGATGTCGCCAGTCTGTGCCGTGAAGCTGGACTTGATATCCATCTTGCGAACCTGCCAGGGGCGTTTTGCGAGCGAAGGGCGATCTATCGATTGTGGCAACTGGCGGCCGAGGCCAGTGGTGATCCGGACATTGGCCTGAAAGCCTATGGCAACTTCCATCCCGGCAGTTTTCAGATTGTCGGCTACACCATGATGTCCAGCCTGAACCTGAAAAAAGCCCTTGAACGGCTCGTGCGTTTCAGCCCGTTGATTGGGACTGGATTCAGTCTGTTTTTTGTTCCCGAGCAACAAAACTATCGATTGGCCGCGCTTGATCATCAGCAGGCTGGCTCGTTGAAGCCTCGGCAATATGTCGACGCCGGCCTGGCCTCGTTGATGGGGTTTTGCCGTTGGCTGGCGGGCGGCAACTCCCCGCAACCGTTGAATGTGGAGTTCAGTTATCCGGAACCGGCCGACATCACCGAGCATCGGCGTTTGTTTGGCTGCAACCTGCAATTTGATGCCGCCTACGACAGCATTCTGTTCGCCGGTCAGGAAGTCCTGCGCCCGTTGAGCATGGCCAACGAGACGCTGGCGGTGCTGCACGACAGTTTTGCCGAGGCGCAACTGGACCTGCTGTTTGGCTTTTCGATTGTGTGCCGGATTCGCGCGTTAATTACCGAGCGACTGAGCCAAGGCAAGGGGCAGTACGATATGGAATCGATCGCCGCCGCGCTGAACATCAGCAAGCGCACGCTGCAACGCTCACTGGAAAAGGAAGGAACGCAATTCAAGGACGTGCAGAACGCCGTACGCCGGCAGTTGGCCGATTATTACCTGCGCCATTCTCATTTCAACATGAAGCATGTGGCGTATCTCCTTGGTTTTCATGACCACAGCAGTTTCAACAAGGCGTGCAGTCGCTGGTTTGGCATGACGCCGGGGCAGTATCGGGCCGATGAGTCTGTTGAAGCAGAGGAGGCTGCACCGGTTTGAGTCTGGTTTTTCAGGATCAAAAGATCGCAGCCTTCGGCAGCTCCTACAGAGGGATCGTTTTTGTCTGTAGAAGCACCGTTGCGGGGTTTATTTGGTGGTGGGTTTTTGGGGTTTTGTACGGGGCTTGGTTGGGTGGCGCGTCGGGATTTCATTTTTGGCGACAGGCGCAGGTACTTCCGGCACTACTGCTTCCACCACATCGGCTTCGCCCGGCGGTTGGGTCAGGTTGAACCCTGGCATCGGCACTTCAAGCAACGTGTGCAACTCGCCCCAGAATCCGTGCCCGGTTGCCGTTTCGCTGAGCAACACGGGCAACAGATTGGCGACGGCGGCCAGAACTTGCTGGCGTTCCTCGGGTTGCGGCAGCAACAGCGGCAGGCTGCGCAGGCTCTCTTGCGGGTAAGTGAGCACCAGCATTTTCTGGGTTTGCAGGGTTTGGCGAAGGTCCAGCGGTTCGGCGCTGTGGTCCTGCAGCAACAGCGGCAATTGCTCGAGCAGTTTCTCCAGATTGGCCTTGCCCGGTTCGTCGCTCTGGCGTTCCAGCAGGAACAGGATGCGGATCAGGGCTTCCATCAAACCGCCGACGGGCAGTGCGGTGTGCAGACGTTCAAGCAGTTCCTTGTCGTAATCCTTGGCATGGGCTTGAAGATCGCGTCCCGGCACGTTGCCACCGAGGCTGTTGAGCGCGCCATACACCCCGTAGAAAGCCAGCTCCTGGGTGGCATCACGCAGATCGCGGTAGCCGTTCAACGCATCCTGAATCTGGTTGGAGAACAACGCCTGCCAGGCCAGCAATGGATTGCCGGTGGCGGCGGGGCGTCGATCATTGCGCACTTGCGCGGCGCTGCCGGCCAGCCACCACAGGGCCGGGTTCAGGCTACTCCAGAGCACTTGCTGTTGATGGAACGGATGGGCCTGGCGTATCAGTTCGGCGGTCGGTTCATTGATCAACGGCCGCAACCACGGGCGAACGAAGCCGTCGTACAGGCTGTTATTGACGCTCGACGCGCGCGCCACCAAGGCAAATTCGCGATCATCATCGCGCGGTGGCTGGGCTTGGCCATGGATGTCAGCGATACGCCGGGGTTCGAAACGCACGGCGTATTGAGTGTCTGGCAGATCGTCGATCAGCATTTCATAGAGACCGGCGGGCAGGGCGTTGATGGTTTCGACTGCGCCCAGCAGCTCACGGTGCTCACGCCGGGCCACGTCACCGGAGACGAAAATCCCCAAGTGGCCGATGCTGGCGTGGCGCAAGTAAACAATGGTGCGCCCGGCGTTTTGCAAGGCCAGATCACTCGGGTACACATCGGCGATCCAGTCCAGCGCCTGTTGCGGCGAGGTGATGTTGTCACCGTAGGAACAAAACACCACCACCGGCACTTCGATGCGCTTGAGGTCGAGCCCGCTGGTTTTGCGTCCCAGGCCACCGGACAGCTGATTACCGATGAACAGGTCGTCGACAATCATCTCGATTTCTTCGCCGTTGAGCAGCGTCGGGCTGCCCCACCAGCGTTCGAAATCGAGAAACCGCGCGGCTTCCGTGTCGACTTCGCTGAACAGGTGATAGTACTTGCCCCAATAGGTATTGGCTGGGTCGAGGTTCTCGAAATTGCTCACCAGCCAGGTGCCGTCGAACCGGTCGTTGCCCACGTCACTGCCCAACCGAGCCATCCAGCCGCCCCCCAGCAAACCACCGGTGTAGCGCATCGGGTTGCGGCCATTGACCCCGGCCCAATAGGACAACGGCGCGCCGTTGACGATGATCAACCCCGGCAGTTCTGGCCGGGTGGCTGCCAGCCCCATCAGCGCCCAACCGGCCTGGCAGTTGCCGATCACTACGGGCTTGGCGCTGACGGGGTGGCGGGCACTGACCGCTTCAATGAACTGCGCCTGAGCCTCGACGATGTCCGCCAGGGTTTGCCCCGGCGCAGGCGCGTGACTGAAGGCAATGAAGTAGGTGGGGTGGCCGGCGCGCAGGCTTTCGCCGATCAGCGAATCCTGTTTGAAGCCGCCGATACCTGAACCGTGACCGCCGCGGGGGTCAATGATGATCACCGGGGGCTGGCCGTCGATCGATTGCTCGGGGCTGCTGAGGATGCGCAACAACGAATAGTTGACCGGGCGCGCCAGGTCCGCGCCGTTGACCAGGGTTTCATGCTCGAACTTGAGCAGCAGCGGAAAACCGGCGCGTTCGTGGGCCAGGGTGTTGTCGCCGCGCTGGCGCAAGGTGTCCCAGAACAACAGGCTGCGTTGACCAAGGTCAATGAAGTATTCCTGCCAGTGCGCGGCGGTCGGCGGTTTGAGCTGGCCCTGGTTTAACGGCGCGAAGGTTTTGGCCTGGCGCTGTTGCACGGCGTCGAGCACGTTGCGAGTGTTGAGACGTTGCAGGTGATTGAGGTGCTCGAATAGCCCAGTCACTGGGGAAAGCGTTTCTTCTTGCGATGCAATAATTTGTTCCTGGCCCATTGTGATCTCCTGACACTGTGCGAGGGAGTCGTCAGCCAGACTAGCAATGGCTAGGCCGATCATCGGATTTTCACGAGTCTATAGCGAATAACCTCATGGGGCGTACCGTTTATTTTGCACTGCACAAAATATCCGTTGCCAAACGGTTTTGTGCACTGCAATATCAAGGCTATCGCGATGACTGCCCGGATCGCTGTCGCGTCCTCAGGCCTGAATGGGCCTTCCAGTACCAGGAGATTTCAGCATGTCTTTGTTCAACTCGGAAAAACTGCAAGCCACTCAGAAAGCCAACCTCGACCTGTTGCAGCAAATCAGCGGCAAAGTCTTCGCCAGCGTTGAACAACTGAGTCAGTTGCAGTTCAAGGCACTGCGCGACTCCACCGAAGAGCACTTCGAAGGTGTTCGCAAACTGTTGGCAGTGCGTGATCCACAAGGCTTTGCGGATTTGCAGGCGTCGTTCACCCAGCCGAGCGCGCAAACCGAACGCCTGGCCGAGTTCAACCGTCAGGTGCAAGCGCTGATCGTCGGCACCCAGTCGGACATCGCCAAACTGACCGAGCGTCAGGTCGAGGCGGGCACCCAGCAAGTGAATGAGTTCGTTGAGTCGATCAGCAAGAACGCCCCGGCTGGCTCCGAGCCGGTGGTCGCAGCGTTCAAGTCGGGCCTGGCGAATGCCAGCACAGTATTTGAGAGCGCACAGAAAGCGGTAAAACAGGCGGCTGATGTGGCTCAGAGTGGTTTCGACGCAGCGACCGCTGCTGCTGGCAAAACCGCTCCAGAAGCGAGCGCCAAGGCCACCGGCGCTAACAAGTAAGTCCAATCAGGCTTGCAGCACCAATGGCGATGGGATTATTCCCCATCGCCATTTTTTTTCGGCTCGCTATCGGCGGCGGGTTTGGCGCCGAACAGGCCGAACATGTTCTGAGTATTGAGGTACAGCGCTTTGGACTGATCGACGTATTGGCGCATCAGGTCCTGCATCACCGGCGCCTGCTGGTGCATGAAGGTGCTCCAGGCCTCGGTCGACTGGGCGCCGGTCTGGGACTGGATGTCGATCACGGTCTGAATGCTTTTATCCAGGTAGCTGCCGAGCACGCCTTGATACGGGCCGTAGAACTGGATGATGCCCATCAGCATTTCACTGCTGAAGATCGGTTCACCGCCGCTTTCGGCTTCCAGAATCACCTGCAACAGAATGCTGCGAGTCAGATCCTCGCCACTTTTGGCATCGACCACCTGGAACGGGACTTTATCGACCACCAACTGACGAATGTCGGCCAGGGTCAAGTGGCTGCTGGTGTGGGTGTCGTACAGGCGGCGATTGGGGTATTTCTTGATCAGGCGGGGGGTGTTCCGACTGGTGTCTGTCATGCGGGGCGTCTCGTGGCGAGCCTGATTTGCAGGCATCTTAACCTACTATCGCCAGTTCGATGGTTTCCACGCTCGGCGTGGGCAGACCGCCATCGAAGTCCCTGTAGGAGCGAGGCTTGCCCGCGAAGGCATTGTGTCAGTCAACATCAATGTTGAATGTGCCGACGCTTTGGCGGGCAAGCCTCGCTCCTACAGGGTGATGTGTTTCCCAGGCACCCGCATGGGAACGGTCAGTGAGAGGAGGTGCTTACCAGATCGGCAAGCTATAGCTGACGATCAGGCGATTTTCATCCAGGTCGCTGCCAAAGTTCGTCGAGCGCACTGTCGCATTGCGCCATTTCACCCCAACGTTCTTCAGCGGGCCACTCTGCACGACATAGCCGATATCGGTATCGCGTTCCCACTCCTTGCCCTCGGGGCGATTGCCGCCCAGATCAATGTTGTCGCCACTGAGGTAGCGGGTCATGAAGGTCAGGCCTGGCACGCCGATGGCCGCAAAGTTGTAGTCGTAGCGCGCCTGCCAGGATTTTTCGTCCTTGCTGGCGAAGTCGCCGATCTGCACGAAGTTCACCAAAAACGCATCGGTGCCGTTGATGTAGGCAAACCCGGTGTTGCCGCTCATGCCCTGATAACCCAGGCCCAATGCGTGCCCGCCGAGGGTGTAGGTGAACATGGCGCCCAGCGCTTTGTTATCGACGTTGCTGCCGCCATCGTTGGTGGAGCGGGCGAAGCGTAAATCGCTCTTGAATGACTGGCCCGCCGTCACCGGCAACACGTAGGTCAGGTTGACCAGGTGCTGGCTATAGAGGTTGTCGAGATGACCATAGCTGTAGCCGGTGGCGAGGTTGCTGGTCCATTTGTAGTTGAGGCTGGCAAAGTCGAAGCTGTCGCTGGTCGGATGCGGCGTGAGGATGCCTTTGGCGCCGGTCTTGGTGAGGGTCATGTCTTCGTAGTCGGTGGAATCGCGCTGATTGACCTGCTTCAGGCGTCCGCCGTCCACGGTCAGGCCTTCGATTTCCAGCGAGGTCAATTGACCGCCCTCGAAGGTCTGCGGCAACAGCCGCGAATCGTTGGCCAGCACCGGCGGCAACTTCGGCAGCAGCGTGCCGAGTTTCACCACGGTTTTGGAGGCGCGGACTTTGGCGGTCAGGCCCAGTTCACCGTATTCATCCTGCGCACCTTTGCTGGTAGTGCGATGGCGCTCCAGCAAGCCGGAGCCGGCGCGATCCGGGCTGGAATCGAGTTTGACCCCGACCAGGCCAATTGCATCGACACCGAAGCCGACCAAGCCGTCCGTAAAACCCGATTCATAGCGCAGCAGGAAACCCTGGGCCCATTCCTCTTGCTTGGATTGCGGTGCGTTGGTCTGGCGAAAGTCGCGGTTGAAGTAGAAGTTGCGCAGCTCCAGGCTGGCCTTGCTGTCCTGAATGAAATCCGCCGAGGCGGGGGCCGAGAGGCCGATGACGCCGCCGGCCAGTAACAGTTGGGTAGCGAGATTGCGGGTGTGACGGTCCATGGTGAAGCCCCTTTGTTTTTATTTTTTTTGAAATAGCGGATCACACACCCTCGCCAGCAGGGCGAGGGCTTGTTCAGTAAAAAAACGCGAACGCCCAAAAGAGGAGCGGAGCGCCGCGTGCGGTTCAATCGTTAGAACTGTTCGGCGCTCAGGCCATACA
Source organism: Janthinobacterium sp. LPB2021202312-11-4 (assembly GCF_037049705.1). Lineage (NCBI taxonomy): Bacteria > Pseudomonadati > Pseudomonadota > Betaproteobacteria > Burkholderiales > Oxalobacteraceae > Janthinobacterium > Janthinobacterium sp. LPB2021202312-11-4. The sequence goes on from NZ_JBAGKV010000026.1 coordinate 81,951, forward strand.
ACGAGCCACTGCCGGCCCGAATGGATTGCTCCAGCCCCAGGATTCGTGGCAACAAGCGGTCGAAGTAGAAATTGGCGGTGGCGATCTTCGCCCCATAGAAAGTCGGGTCCTCACTCAGTTTTTTCTCGGCGACTTGCACCATCCGCGCCCAAAGCCAGGCGTAGGCGACGTAGCCGAACAGGTGCAGGTATTCCACCGACGCCGCGCCGATTTCATTGCGATTGGTCGCGGCCTGGTCTTGCAGCCAATCGCTGAGGTTTTCCAGACGCTGCACGGCGTCGAACAATTGGAGGGAGTAGGGCGCTTGAGGCTGATGGGCGAAATGGCGGATCTCGCCAGTGAACTGGCGCAACCCAACGCCGCTGTCGGCCAGCACTTTGCGTCCGAGCAGGTCCAGGGCCTGAATGCCGTTGGTGCCTTCGTAGATCTGCGCGATGCGCACGTCGCGGACCAATTGTTCCTGGCCCCATTCGCGGATGTAGCCATGGCCGCCGAACACTTGCTGACCGTGGATGCAGCTTTCCAGCCCGGTGTCGGTGAAAAACGCCTTGGCCACCGGCGTCAGCAGCGCCACCAGGGTTTGCGCGGTGTCGCGTTCCCGGGCGTCGTCGGAAAACTTCGCCAGGTCCAGTTGTTGACCGACATAACTGGCGAACGCACGGCCACCTTCGGTCATGGCTTTCATGCTGAGCAGCATGCGGCGTACGTCGGGGTGAACGATGATCGGGTCGGCGATTTTGTCCGGAGCGGTGGTGCCGGTCGGGGAACGACTCTGCACCCGTTCACGGGCGTAGCTGACGGCGCTCTGATACGACGCCTCCGCGCAGCCGATGCCTTGAATGCCGATGGACAGGCGTTCGTAATTCATCATGGTGAACATCGCCGCCAAGCCTTTGTTGGCTTCGCCCACCAGCCAACCGCTGGCACCGTCGAAATTCATCACGCAGGTGGCCGAGGCCTTGATGCCCATCTTGTGTTCGATCGAGCCGCAGCTCACGGCGTTGGCGTGGCCGAGGGAACCGTCGGCGTTGACCAACACTTTGGGCACCACAAACAGCGAGATGCCCCGTGGACCGGCCGGGGCGTCCGGCAGTTTGGCCAGCACCAGGTGGATGATGTTTTCCGTCAGGTCCTGATCGCCACCGGTGATGAAGATCTTGCTGCCGCTGATGAGGTAACTGCCGTCAGCCTGGGGCTCGGCGCGGGTGCGGATGATCCCCAGGTCGGTGCCGGCGTGGGCTTCGGTCAGGCACATCGAGCCGGCCCAGCGGCCTTCGTACATTGGCGGCAGGTAGATGTTTTTCAGTTCTTCGCTGGCGTGAGCATCCAGTGCCAGGCACGCGCCGGAGCTCAACGCCGAGTACAGCGCAAAGCTTGAGTTGGCGCCGTAGAGCATTTCTTCGAACTGCACCGCGAGCATCTTCGGCATGCCCATGCCGCCGAAATCGGCGTTACCGGACAAGCCGACCCAGCCGCCCTCAATGTAGGTGGTATAGGCCTGTTTGAAACCCACGGGGGTGGTGACCTGACCGTGGACCCAATGCGCGCCTTCCTCGTCGCCGCTGCGGTTGAGCGGCGCGATCAGGTGCGAGGTGACCTTCGCCGCTTCCTCAAGAATGGCGTCGGCGGTGTCGGCATCGACGTTGTCGGCCAGGGCCGGCAAGCGCGCCCACAGGGCCGGGGCGTCGAACACTTCATGCAGCACGAAGCGCATGTCGCGCAGTGGGGCGTTGAATTCGGGCATAACGTGAACCTCTTGGGACGGTTGTGCGAGGGGCACGGCGTCGCTTGCGCGGGCCGTGCCTTTTCAATCAATGACTGGAAGCAGCGGCAGCACCGAGGCCGGTCTGGGCGCGAACGAATTGGTCGGCGTAGGCATCACGCTCCTTGTCGGCCTGCACGCTACGGTCGAGCCTGGACACGACGACAATCACCAGGAACGCCAGCGGCATCGAGAACAGCGCCGGGTGGTCGTAAGGGAAGATCGCGTGGGCATGGCCCATGACCGTGACCCACACGGCAGGTGACAGAATCACCAGCACCAACGCGCAGATCAGCCCGGCGAAACCGCCGAGGATCGCGCCTTTGGTGGTCAGGCCTTTCCAGTACATGGCCATGATCAGCACCGGGAAGTTGGTCGATGCGGCGATGCCGAAGGTCAGGCCCACGAGGAACGCGACGTTCATCTTCTCGAACAGAATGCCCAGCAGAATCGCGACGATGCCCAGGCCCACAGTGGCCATGCGGGTGACGCGCATTTCCTGTTTCTCGCTGGCTTTGCCTTTCTTGAACACCGTGGCGTAGAGGTCGTGGGAAATCGCCGAGGCACCGGCCAGGGCCAGGCCGGAAACCACTGCAAGAATGGTGGCGAACGCAACGGCGGCGAGGAAACCGAAGAACAGGTTGCCGCCCACCGCTTTGGCCAAGTGCATGGCGACCATGTTGCCGCCACCGATCAAGGCCCCGCCGACTTCACCGTTGACGTAGTACTGCGGGTCGGTGCCGATGATCACCATCGCCGCGAAGCCCAGGGTGCAGACCACCAGAAAGAAGAAACCGATGAAACCGGTGGCGTAGAACACCGACTTACGCGCTTCCTTGGCGTTCGGCACGGTGAAGAAACGCATCAGGATATGCGGCAGGCCGGCAATCCCGAACACTAGACCGAGGGACATGGACGCGGTGTTGATCGGGTCGGCGAGCATCGCGCCAGGGCCCATGATGTTCCAGCCGCTGGCGTGGGCCTGAACGGCTTTGGTGGCGAGGGTTTCGTAGCTGAAACCGAACTGCGACATGGCCATCACCGCCAGGGTCGTGCCGCCGGCGAGCAGCAACACAGCCTTGATGATCTGCACCCAGGTGGTGGCGATCATGCCGCCGAAGATCACGTACACCAGCATCAGCGCACCAACGATCACCACAGCCACCGGGTAATCGAGGCCGAACAGCAATTTGATCAACTGACCGGCGCCGACCATCTGCACGATCAGGTAGCAGCAGACCACCGTCAACGAACCGAACGCGGCGAAAATCCGCACTTTGTTCTGGTCCAGTCGATAGGACACGATGTCGGCGAAGGTGTAGCGCCCCAGATTGCGCAAGCGCTCGGCCATCAGGAAGGTAATGATCGGCCAGCCGACGAAGAAGCCGATGGTGTAGATAAAACCGTCGTAACCCTTGGCAAACACCAGGCTCGACAGCCCCAGCAACGTGGCGGCGGACATGTAGTCACCGGCAATCGCCAAGCCGTTTTGAAACCCGGTGATGCCGCCGCCGGCGGTATAGAAGTCCGAGGTGGATTTGGTTTGCCGCGCGGCCCACCAGGTGATGCAGAGGGTGCCGAGCACGAACACAAAGAACATGCTGATCGCGTTCAGGTTGAGCGGTTGTTTTTCGACGGCACCCGTGAGCGGCGCGGCGAGTACCGTGCCGGATGAGATCAAACCGGCGCTGGCGAGGAAGAGCTTTTTGAGCAGCGTCATTATTTGCTCTCCTCAAGAATGGCGGCGCCCAGTGCGTCGAAACGGGTGTTGGCGCGGTAGACGTACCAACCGGTCAGCAGCCAGGAAAAAATGATGATCGCAGCGCCCACCGGCATGCCCAGGGTCAACATCCGATGCTCGCCGAGCGGTGCATGCAGCCACTGCGGGGCAAACGCCACCACCAGCATGAACAGGTAGTAAGTGCCCAGCACTGCGGCACTCAACGACCAGGCCAGGCGCGAGCGGCTGCTGACCAATTGAAGGAATTTCGGATTGCTGCGAATCCGTTCGCAACGCTGGGTGTCGGTTGAATGGATGTCGATCATCGTTAGCTCCACATTGTTTTTGTTTTCGGTGTGTGGGGGCAGGGCGGGGCCGCCAAATTCGGCGTGCACGGGCCCGAAACGGCAGGTCGGGACCTGCCGCTTGAAGGGTGAAACGTCGGTGAGGGTTAGAGGGCCTGGGCTCTATCGCGCAGCACGTACTTCTGGATCTTGCCGGTGGACGTCTTCGGCAGCAGGGTGAAGATCACCGTGCGCGGCACTTTGAAACCGGCCAGGTGTTCGCGGCAGAAACTGATGATGTCGGCCTCGCGCACGTCCGGGTAATCCGCCTTCAAGGTAATGAACGCGCAGGGGGTTTCACCCCATTTCTCGTCGGGCCGGGCGACCACGGCGGCTTCCATCACAGCGGGATGGCGGTAGAGCACGCCTTCGAGTTCGATGGTGGAAATGTTCTCGCCACCGGAAATGATGATGTCCTTGAGCCGATCCTTGATCTCGATGTAACCGTCGGGATGACACACCGCCAGGTCACCGGTATGGAACCAGCCGCCCTCAAACGCTTCGGCGGTGGCCGTCGGGTTTTTCAGGTAGCCCTTCATCACGGTGTTGCCGCGCATGAAGACTTCACCGATGGTCTTGCCGTCACGCGGGGTCGGTTTCAGGGTGGCCGAATCAGCGACCATTACGCCTTCCAGCGTCGTGTAGCGCACGCCCTGGCGGGACTTGATTTGCGCGCGCTCGTCCGACGGCAGCTCATCCCACTCGGCATGCCAGGCGCAGAGCGTCACCGGGCCGTAGGTTTCGGTCAGGCCATAAACGTGGGTGACCTTGATGCCCATTTCTTCCACGGCATAGATCACCTTGGCCGGCGGTGCGGCGCCGGCGACCATGGCGTTGACCGGGTGATCGATGGCGGCTTTCGCCGAGTCCGGCATGTTTACCAGTGCATTGAGCACGATTGGCGCGCCACACAGGTGAGTGACCTGGTGTTCGCGGATCAGGGTGAGGATTTTCTGTGGATCGACCCGGCGCAGGAACACATGCACGCCGGCCATTGCGGTGATGGTCCACGGGTAGCACCAGCCGTTGCAATGGAACATCGGCAGGGTCCAGAGGTACACCGGGTGGTTGCCCATGGCCCAGGTCATCTGGTTGCCCAAGGCATTCAAGTAGGCGCCGCGATGGTGGTAGACCACGCCTTTCGGGTTGCCGGTGGTGCCGGAGGTGTAGTTCAGCGAGATCGCTTGCCACTCGTCATCCGGCCATTGCCAGGCGAACGCCGGATCGCCTTCGGCCAGCAGGGCTTCATAGTCCAAGTCGCTGACGGCTTTGCCTTCGCCGTATTCCGGGTCGTTGACGTCGATCACCAGTGGCGGGTGATCGAGCATGCCAATGGCCGCGTGAATCACGTCGTGGAACTCGCGGTCGGTGATCAACACCTTGGCCTCGCCATGCTGCAGCATGAACGCGATGGCTTCGGCATCCAGGCGTACGTTCAGCGGGTTGAGCACGGCGCCAATCATCGGCACGCCAAAATGCACTTCCAGCATTTCCGGGATGTTCGGCAGCATCACCGCAACGGTGTCGTCCTTGCCGATCCCGCGACCGGCCAGGGCCGAGGCCAGGCGTCGGCAGCGCGCATAGGTTTGCGCCCAGGTGCGGCGGATCGAGCCATGGATGACGGCGGGGTAGTCAGGGTAAACGTGGGCGGTGCGCTCGATGAAGCTGAGCGGAGACAAGGCAATATGATTGACAGCCGCAGGGGCTAGCCCTTGTTCGAAGATCGACATGTACGGGTACTCGGTGGCTGATTGTTAGCTCTATAGCTGACCTTTCAGCGTAGCCGCTGAGGTCAAACTTTATGTCCGGCGTGCTTTATATAACAATCATCCATGGATATGGAAGTACAACCTACGTTGTATAGTATATCTACTATATTGAATTCTTCAGCCGCTGAATGAATGCGGCCATTCCTCCAAGGCCGGTATATTCTTGGGCATCCTCCACGTAGCGAACCCTCCATGACTCCCGACTCACCCTTATTGAGCTACGACCCTCAGCCGAGCGTGCTACTCGATACCCAGGGTCAGCCGCTGGAGTTGAATGCCGCGCTGCGGGCACTGCTGGCGCAGCATCCCCACAGCCATGTGTTGGGCTTTCTGCCAAAAAATCACCGGGACCTGATACGCGCTTGCCTGGATCAGCAGCGCGCTATTGAAGGGGTCGAAGCTGAGTTTCAGGCGCAGATTCTGATCTGGACCTTTATCCCAGACCCGCAAAACAACCGCGTTTTCGCTCGCTGTAACGTGGCAACTGCGCAGGTGCTGGCCGAACGCGAGGCCGCCAAGGCGCGGCGCCTGTATCGGCTGATCATCGAGAACACCACGGACCTGATTTCCCGGCATACCCCGGACGGGCGCTTTCTCGATGCGTCGCCGGCATCCTGGACTTTGCTCGGCTATTGGCCCGAAGAGTTGCGCGGGCAAATGGCCCAAGGCTTGTTCCACGATCAAGACCTGGCCAACCTGGAGCAAACCGCGCGCGATGCCCTGGAGCAGGACGGTTATCACACCATGGCGTACCGGATTCGCCATCGCGACGGGCATTACCTGTGGTTCGAAACCGCCAGCCGGGCGATTCGGGAAACCTACACCGGGGCGGTGGTCGAAGTGGTTTGTGTGTCCCGGGACATTACCGCGCGGGTGCGGGCCGAAGAAAACCGCCGGCGCCTGGAAGACGAACTGGCGCACACCGCGCGGCTGGTGACGCTGGGGGAACTGGCCTCGGGCATCGCCCACGAAATCAATCAGCCCTTGGCGGCGGTGGTCAATTATGCCAACGCCAGCCAACGCTATATGCAGGCGCTGGGGACCAACCCGCAGGCCGCCGAACGGGTGGCCCAGGGCCTGGAACGCATTACCTTGCACGCCACCCACGCCTCGGAAGTCATCCGCCGTTTGCGCGGTTTTCTGCGCAAGGGTCAGCGACGCATGCAAGCTTTGAACGTGGCCGAAGTCGCCCGTGAAGCCCTGCGGTTTTGTGCCTGGGAAGCGAGCAATTGCCAAGTGACAATCGAGGATCGACTGCCGGATAATCTGCCGCCCGTTTATGCCGACCGGGTGCTGCTCGAACAAGTGCTGCTCAATCTGCTGCGTAACGCCATCGATGCCAACCGCGAACAACATTCGGGCCAGCCGTCGCTGATCGTAATGACGGCGGGGCAGGGCAACGGCGCAACCGTAGACATCAGCGTGCACGACCAGGGGCCGGGCGTCAGTGAGCCGCAACTCGAACAAATTTTTACCCCGTTCTATACCAGTAAGCCGGATGGCCTCGGCCTCGGGCTGTCCATGAGTCGCAGCATCATCGAAGGTTTCGGCGGCGAATTGCAGGCTCGCCGGCAACCGGTCGGGCTGCTGGTGTATTGCCGCTTGCCGCTGGCCGGCCCAACAAAAAAACAACAATAGGAATAACGCAATGGCGGGTGTGACGGAACACGTGGTGTATGTGGTCGATGATGATCAAGGGATGCTCGATTCGACTGTCTGGTTGCTGGAATCGGTGGGCCTCAAAGCCTTGCCGTTCACCAGCGGCGTCGAGTTTCTGGAAGCGTGCGATGCGACGTTCAACGCCTGCGTGCTGCTGGACGTGCGCATGCCGGGCATGGGCGGTTTGAACGTGCAGGAAGCCATGCGCGAACGTGCGCTGGACTTGCCGATCATCTTCGTCAGCGGCCACGCCGACGTGCCCATCGTGGTCCGGGCGTTCAAGGCCGGCGCCCACGACTTCATTGAAAAACCCTACAACGAGCAACTGCTGCTCGACAGCGTGCAACAGGCGCTGAGCAACTGCGCGGCCAGTCGTTCCGGCAATCTGGGCCAGGAACAATTGCAAGCGCGCATGCTGACGCTGACCCCACGGGAACGTGATGTGTTGTTGCCGCTGGTTCAGGGTTACACAACGCGGGAAATCGCCGAGCAACTGGGCGTAAGCGCAAAAACCGTCGACTTGTATCGATCGCGGGTGATGAAGCGGATGCAGGCCAATACCTTGTCGGACCTGGTGGGGATGGCCATCGCGGCGGGGATGGTTGATCCGTTGAGGTTGCGCTGAACCAAAAGCAATCATCCATAACGTGCGCTGCCATCACTCGATGCAACGAATGCCCCCTCAAGGCCTCATATAAAAACGAGCGGTGCTTTGGTTGTGGTTTCAGACGCAATCGCCAGCATCGACTGTTTCATGACAAGGGGTGATGGGTTTATGACGGTGACGGATAAAAAGCATGTGGAATGGCTGGTCGAACAATCGATGCTTCATGCTGCACGGCAGCGGGCCAAGCTCTATTCGGGGCAAGGTCGATTGTGGCAACAGCCTTACGCGCATACCCGGCCCCGTGATGCTTCAGCCCTGGCGTCGGTGTGGTTTACCGCGTATCCGGCGTCCATCGTCACTCGCGAAAACGGCACGGTGCTTGAGGCCCTGGGGGATGAAACCTTATGGCACGCGTTATCGAGAATCGGTATTCAGGGCATTCACAATGGCCCGCTGAAAAGGTCGGGCGGCCTCTTGGGTACCGAACATACGCCAACCATTGACGGCAATTTTGACCGCATCAGCTTCGAGATCGACCCGCAACTGGGCACCGAGGCCCAGCTTCAGGCGCTGACCCGCATGGCCGCCGCGCACAATGCGGTGATCATCGATGACGTCATCCCGTCACACACCGGCAAAGGCGCGGATTTTCGCCTGGCCGAAATGGCCTACGAAGACTATCCGGGCCTCTACCACATGGTGGAAATCCGCGAGGAGGACTGGCCGCTGCTGCCCGATGTCAGGGATGGGCGTGATGCGCAGAACCTCAGCCCAGCGCAGGTAGACGCCCTGCGCGACAAGCATTACATCGTCGGCCAGTTGCAACGGGTGATCTTCTTCGAACCGGGGGTCAAGGAAACCGATTGGAGCACGACACCGATCGTGATGGGGGTGGACGGCAAGCCGCGACGCTGGGTTTACCTGCATTACTTCAAAGAAGGGCAGCCGTCGCTGAACTGGCTGGACCCGACCTTCGCCGCGCAGCAAATGATCATCGGCGACGCGTTGCACGCCATCGACGTCATGGGCGCAAAGATTCTGCGCCTGGACGCCAACGGATTTCTCGGCGTGGAACGCAAGCTCGACGGCACGGCGTGGTCTGAAAGTCATCCGCTGTCGATCACCGGCAACCAGTTGCTGGCCGGCGCGATTCGCAAGGCCGGCGGTTTCAGTTTTCAGGAACTGAACCTGACCGTTGACGACATCGCCGCCATGTCCCACGGCGGGGCCGATCTCTCCTATGACTTCATCACCCGTCCCGCGTACCAGCATGCGTTGCTGATGGGCGACACCGAGTTCCTGCGCTTGATGCTGCGTCAGATGCACGCGCAGGGCATTGATCCGGGCTCGCTGATCCATGCCTTGCAGAACCATGACGAACTGACCCTGGAACTGGTGCATTTCTGGACCCTGCACGCCCATGACACCTTCCTTTATCAAGGGCAGACCTTCCCCGGCAACATCTTGCGCGAGCACATTCGCGAACAGATGTACGAACGCCTGGCGGGAGAACACGCGCCCTACAACCTGAAATTCGTCACCAACGGCGTGTCCTGCACCACGGCGAGCATCATCACCGCCGCGCTGGGGATTCGCGACCTCGATGCGATCACCCCGGCGGATATTCAACAGATACGCCAGATTCATTTGCTGCTGGTGATGTACAACGCCATGCAGCCTGGTGTGTTTGCGTTGTCCGGCTGGGACCTGGTCGGCGCGTTGCCCTTGCCGGCGGAACAGGTTGCGCATTTGATGGGCGACGGTGATACGCGCTGGATTCATCGCGGCGCCTACGACCTGGTGGACCTCAACCCCGACGCCGAGTTGTCGGAGGGGCAGATGCCACGGCCGAAGACGCTGTACGGCAGCCTGCCGAGCCAATTGAAAGACCCCGATTCGTTTGCCTCGCAACTGAAGAAGATCCTCGCGGTTCGCCGTTCCTACGATATTGCGGCCAGTCGCCAGATCCTGATCCCGGACGTTGAGCACCCGGGGCTGCTGATCATGGTCCACGATTTGCCGGCCGGCAAAGGCACGCAAATCACCGCCCTGAACTTTGGCGCCACGCCGATCACCGAAACCCTGCACTTGCCCAATATTGCGCCGGGGCCGGTGGTCGACATCATCAATGAGCGGGTCGAAGGTGATCTCACGCCTGAAGGGGAGTTCACCATTACGCTGGACGCGTATGAGGGACTGGCGCTGCGGGTGGTCAGTAGCTCGCCGTTGATCTAAGCGGCGCCGGGCGGTTTAGGCTCGACCGTGCAACTCATTTGTCCTGAGCCGGGTTTCTGGAAAAGGGCCATGTTGCCGGTTTGCCAGAAGCTGTAATTGCCCTGGTTATCCTTGCCGGTGTATCGGGTGCCCGAATCACTTTGCACCTGGCTCAGGGTGATCGAGGTGCTCGCCCATTTCAGGTACACGACACCCGGCTGCGTGGTGAAGAAGGTGGCGGCAATCAGCCCGGAAAACCCGGCACAACGAAACGCCAGGGGGCCTTCGGTGAGTCTGTCCGGGTCATTGGTTCTCACGATGGCCGAGCCTTGCCTTAGCTGGTGCGCGCGTTCGGCATAACGGCGGATGGTGCACGTCTTGGGATCTGGTTCGGCGCCACACTGATTGCGGGCGTCGATCCAGAATTGCTGGTCGACGCTGACTTTTTCCGGAGGCGGGACTGAATGTTCATCGCTGAGCGCCAGGCGATAGAGACGCGTCAGTTCGATATCCATCTGCGCCAGTTGCGGATCGCGGCAGATGAGTTTTTCGACCGATAGCCGTGCGCTGGCGCAGTCGAAACTGGTCTTGAACGTTGGCGCCGGCAACGCGGCATGTGCGCAGGTGCTCGCCGCCGCATACACGCTGGCAGCAAGCAGGCAGGTGAAAAGGGCCGTAACCGGTTTCATGTTGGCTTCACCAGATCATTGATCTGAGGTGGACTATATCCCTAAGCGGAGGTTCCAACAGCGGCTGTCGCCCTGGATTTTGAGGCCGGTTAGCCGGCAATCAGGTTAGAGTGTTCATCAATGTCTATTTCAATCGTTATGTGAAGAATGAATCGTCCGCTGTTTGTTTCTCTAGATGGGCCCAAGGGAACCGGCAAAACCACACTGTTGGAGGCCGTTACGAAAGTACTGAGGGCAGACAATAAAAAGGTGATCCGACTTTGCGAGAAAAAAAGCGATCCCTACAGGGGTGAAACAATGGCCCTCGTTAACAAACTCGTCAGAAACCCCAGCCGGGATCTGGAGTCGGAGGTTTGTGAGCGCTTTGCTGATAGCCGCGCCTGGATTTCCCAGCACGTGCTGGCTAAACAGCCACCGGACAGCATCATCCTGATCGATCGCTGGTACCCGTCTGATGCCGCGTTTCGCCGGCTAGTCCCGTTTGCAGAGATTCTGCAGCTAAACATTGATCGAAACGTGCGAGTGCCAGACCTGCATGTCGGGATTGTCACCAACCCTGATATTTCATGGGCAAGGGCAGCGGCACGACGGCGCGGGCTGAGCAGTACGGTGATCCATAAGCTGGAAGAACATGTCGCCTGTACCACAGCGTTCGAGCAAGCGATTGCAGATCACGGTTGGGTTTTATGCCGTAATGAAGGAACGATCGAAGACGCAACGATGCAGGTGATTTCCGAGATCTACAGAGTCCTTCGATGCGCGGGCCTTGATCTTGATGCGGTCGAGGTCGCCGTAGAGATGGATTGTTAGCAGATGTCGATTGCTGGAGATCTATGTAGCCGCCACCACTAACCTATAGCTCATCCCTAATCCATTGATGCAGCAAGAGCACGAGCGCAGTTTTCAATAACTGGTAGCTTTCGTGCCACGAAAGCTCTCGCTTCATGAAATGGTAGCTTTATTTTATTCTTCATAATCAACAGTATAGATCAGCCTTCAAAGAATGTTTGAAATTTGAAACATTGCTGCTAAACCTTGATGCAAGGTCTGGTATTGGAGCACAACATGTTCTACGCAGGGGCAGTGGGAATACAGCGCAGCGATGGGGGCATGTGCCTTATCGGCAGTCTGACATGCCAGGATGGCAGGGTACGGTTAGTACGCCTGGCGACCGGCGCTGTGAGGACGGCCAAGGCTGAAGACATCTTGCTCCTGCAGCCTCGGCAATTCCTCGTCCAGTTCAACAATCACATGCTGGAGATGGTATCGACATCACATAGTTTGGAATCGAAGACCGCCGAAGCAGAAAAGCCCATTCCAGCGTCGACCATTGAACTCATCAAGCACTATTTTGAAATCGTTAGGAGCGACCCATCACGCAAGCATGAATGTTGGTTTCTACAAGAGTTTATTATATCAAGTGTTTGGCATTATGAGTTAGGCATGCCTATGACGAGCAGGATAATTATGGTCAGTAAGATTCAAAATGTTTTTGGATATATTGATATGAGTTGCCCAAGCAAATCACTTCTATATTGTCGCTTTGTAAAGCTTAAGCGCTCAATAGTTCTAA
>NZ_JBAGKV010000027.1:0-91156 GCF_037049705.1 Janthinobacterium sp. LPB2021202312-11-4
GGCTGACGTCATAGACAAGAATGACCTGGAACTGGGTATGTCCGGTCTGGACGTCGTCTAGCAGCCTGCGCAGAGCATCACGACCGCCGATGTCCAGGCCGCTTTTCCCTTCGTCTCGGTAAGTTGTGATGATTTCCATGCCATGGCTCATTGCGTATGCATGGATGGCTGCTGATTGGTTTTCGGTAGAGTACCGTTGGTGATCAGTGGACATGCGAACGTACTCTGCAGCCGGTACCAAGCTATCAGAGCGGTCTGTTGAATTTGTCCGCATGGATGGAGAGGGCAATAGGCCTCCTCTAGGCCAGAGAAGGCTGGCCCATTCGATTCAGCCTAGCGACTCTTTATTACGTGATGGTGACGGAGCAGGAGTATCTGCCCAAACTGAGCAGCGGCTCCTCTTCTATGCTTTCGGCCAGCGTATATCGTCATGGATCAGCTGATATGGCTGTATTTATGTACAGTGATGGGGCGGAGGTGGGTGTTAGGACTGGTTACAAGTTGCCGAAAGAGACTTGTATTAACTTACTAAGACGTACTTGAATAAGTGAATTATATAGTTTAAATTTATATTCTCTTTTGACAAATTGTCAATCAACCAAATTTTAGAATCGTTGTTCATTTCCATGGCGTCTAACTTTGGCCGAAAATAGGTTTCCGCACTTTAACTTATTCCAATAGGAAGATTAACTTTGCCCAAACGTGCCGTATACCTCTGATATTTCAATCTGTCAAAGTCGGTTAACTTTGCCCACCTACATCCAGCGGTAGCGCCAAACGAAAAAGGCCAACGCATAAGCGTTGGCCTTTTTTATGGCTTCCAGAAATCAAAAGATCGCAGCCTTCGGCAGCTCCTACAGGATATATGCCCACCCGTAGGAGCTGCCGAAGGCTGCGATCTTTTGACCTTTACTCGCTCACCGCCCCCACACTCTCCAACCGATACCCATACCCATAAATCGTCAACAACTGCCAACCCCGATCAGCCGTCAGCCCCAGCTTATTGCGCAGGCGATAAATGTGAGTATCCAGCGGTCGCGAAGAAACCATCTCTTCATGACTCCAGAACCGGCCATACAGATATTCCCGGGACAGCGGCCGCCCCAGGTTACTGAACAGGCACCGTGCCAAACGATATTCCCGCTCGGTCATGCCGATGGGTGTACCGGCGCGGGTAACGGTCAGTTCGGCATCGTCGAACACCAGGTCATTGAAGCTCAGTACTTCGCTGATCACCGCGCGTTGCTGGCTATGCCGACGTAATACGGCGGCGACCCGGGCTTTCAGTTCATTGGGACGAAACGGCTTACTGACGTAATCATCGGCCCCGGCATTCAGCGCCTGGACGATGTCGCTCTCGGCATCGCGGCTGGTGAGCATGATGGCGGCGGGCGGTGCGTCCATGTGCTCGCGGGTCCAGCGCAGCAGCGCCAGGCCACTGAGGTCCGGCAGTTGCCAGTCGAGGATCAGCAGGTCGAAGGTTTCTCGGCGCAGTTGACGCAACAGGTCTTCTGCACGTTCGAAGCTGTGCAATGACCAGGGCTGTTCGCCCGGTTCGGCCATTTGGCGCAGGGTCTGTTCCACCCGGCGCAGTTCGGCGGGCTCATCGTCCAGTATTGCGACACGCATGTGCGGTACTTCCTTGAATGCAGGTAGGGCGGGCAACTCGACAACAGACGATACCGGCTCGATTGGGGCAGGAAAAGTAAGCAGCCCCCCGTTGGTCGCCGTCCGCTATGATTCTTCAGGTTTAAACTTCCTTATCAGACCCGTAACCATGAACCTGATTCCCTCTCCCCTCCTTTATAAAACTTCCCCATGACCAATCTGCGCCGCCGCGAGAGCCGGGAGCCGACTCAGGTTCAGCGTTTGTTCCGCCAATTGGTCAGAGAGTGGCTGTGGATAAGTCTGATCCTGCTGCCGCTGACTGCCCTGCTTTCGTACAGTGCCCAATCCAGTGAACTCAAAGACTCAGGCACATTGGGCGCATTGCTCTCGGTCACGCTAGTGGCCTGTGTACTCGGTTTACTGCTGCTGCGCCCTCGACTGGCGTTGTGGCTGACGCTGGGCGGCATGAGCTGCGCGCTGTTGGTCAGCGCCTGTTTGGCGGAGCTGCGCTGGTGGTGGTCGCCGGCGGCGAGCCTGTTGGGGATGTTGTTCGGTTACCTGATCTGGAACTGGCGGCGGCTGAGCGTGGTGCTGAGTTACTTCGGTTGGGAGCTGGCGCGCCTGGACAACGAGCCGAAAGTATTCCCGGAACGCCGCCGCGTGCAATTTCCCACGGGCGATCCTTTGCAGGGGCAAATCATGGCGCTGGAACAAGCCATGAGCCGCACCCGGGATACCCGCCGCTTCATCGCCGATGGCCTGGAATATTTGCCGGTGGCCACACTGATCAGTGATCCGAACGGCAAGATTCTGCTGGGTAACCGCAACGCCCGAGAACTCTTCGGCGCTGATCTGGTAGGTGATGACGTGCTCGAGCAATTGGCGCGATTGGGCTATCCGGACCTGCTCGATGACCAGCGTGCGCTTCTATCCGGTTTGGCGCTGCTGGAGTTCCGAGACATCCACGGCCGCAGCCTGCGCCTGGAACGCGCCGCGTTGTTGCCGGTGGACGGGGAAACGCCGATCGGCTGGCTGTGGAGCCTGACTGACCTGAGTGTCGAACGCGATGCCGAGGAACAACGTGGCGTGCTGTTGCGCTTTTTATCCCACGACCTGCGAGCGCCGCATTCGGCGATCCTCGCCCTGCTCGACGTGCATCGGCAACAAGTGGGCGGCGATCCGCAGTTGTTCGATCAGATCGAACGTCAGGTGCGTCGGGCGTTGGACCTGACCGACGGCTTCGTGCAACTGGCCAGGGCAGAGTCTGTGGCTTATGAATTTCAGCCAAGCCTGTTCGCGATGCTGGTGCTGGATGTATTCGACCAGGCCTTGAGCATTGCCCAGTTAAAGCAGATCGAACTGGTCCATGACCTGGATGACGATGCCCAGGAATGCTTGATCATGGCGGATCAAGGGCTGCTGACCCGGGCGCTGTTCAATCTGTTGGAGAACGCCATCAAGTACAGCGAGGCCGGCACCTGCATCAGCCTGAAGGTCAGTTGCAACGAGGGCTGGCTGACCTGCGAGTTGGCCGATCAGGGCAAAGGCATCGCCGCCGATGAATTGCCTGAGTTGTTCAGTCAGTACCGACGGTTCAAGTCGGCACAAGGCATCGATGGCGTGGGGTTGGGATTATCGATGGTGAAAGCCGTGGTGGATCGCCATGGCGGGCGAATCGAGTGCCGAAGCGAGGTCGGCCAAGGCACCCGCTTCAACCTTCATTTTCCTCTGCTGGCAGAGTGATTTTCAGGGCATAAAAAAACCGGCTATATCCGCCGGTTTTTTTACGTCCGAAAAAACTTATGCACCTTTTTCGGAATTTTATGAGCTTAAGAAATATGTATATAAATCATAAACCTACAAACTAAATTCGCCGCTTTTCGACGAAACGGTACACAGGTTATCCACAGAATCTCAGACAGCCACTTGATCCGTCGCAGCGGGGGCCTGAGGCGTGGGTGGCAACGAACCCATGTCACGCTGCATCTGCTCGTTCCAGGCCTGGACCCGATCATTCAGCGCAGCAATGGCTCGCGGCCCAGTGCCCTCGGCGTACATTGGTTCGCCGATGATGACGGTGATCACACCCTGCTTCTTCGCCCAACCGGTTTTCGGCCAGAATTTGCCGGCATTGTGTGCAATCGGCAGCACTGGAAGCTCGGCGTTGACCGCCAAAGCGCTACCGCCGCGTGAGAACTTGCCGACAGTGCCATAGGGAACGCGAGTGCCCTCGGGGAAGATCAGCACCCAGACGCCATCCTTCAGCAATTCATCACCCTTCTTCGCCACATGCTTGAGTGCGGCTTTCGGGTTGTCGCGGTCGATGGCGATCGGTCGCAGCATGGCCATCGCCCAACCAAAGAACGGCACGAACAGCAATGAACGCTTGAGCACCTGGCTCAACGGCTCGAAGTAGGCCGACAGAAAGAACGTTTCCCAAGTGCTCTGGTGGTTCGACTGAATCACGCAGGGCTGGTCGGGCACGTTTTCGGCGCCTTTCACTTCGTAGCGGATGCCCAGAAACACTTTGCTCAGCCACAAGGCGCAACGGCACCAGTACACGTTGATAAAGCGATAACGCGCCTTGAACGGCAAAAACGGCGCGATAAAAAAGCTCAGGCTGCACCAGAGCAAAGAGCTGGTGCCCAGCAACAGATAGAAGAGGAACGTTCTGATGGCCTGCAGTATCGACATGGTGACGTTTACCGTGCGGGCGCTGCCCGTCTATATAAAGCGCAATCCCGATCAATCCTTGGTCAGGAATCTCGAAACGCTCTAATTGTGGATAAGTTCTGCGGCAATCGCCGCCAGATCGTCAAAAATCAAGGTGCCTACCGGCAGGGTCTTGCCCTGAGTCTTTTCGCCTTTCCCGGTCTTTACCAAAACTGGCTGAGAATCGACGGCTTTGGCGGCTTCCAGGTCACCGAGACTGTCGCCGACGAACCAAAGATTGGTCAGCGATACGTTGTAATGCGCGGCGATGGTTTTCAACATCCCGGGTTTCGGCTTGCGGCAATCGCAGCCGTCGTCCGGCCCGTGGGGGCAGTAGACGATTAGCCCGACTTCACCGCCCTGCTCCGCCACCAGCGTGCGCAAGCGCTCGTGCATGGCGTCCAGGGTGGCGATGTCGTAATAGCCGCGAGCGATGCCCGACTGGTTGGTGGCGACTGCCACCGTCCAGCCGGCCTTGCTCAACTGCGCGATGGCTTCGATCGAGCCGGGGAGCGGAATCCACTCCTCCACCGACTTGATGTAAGCGTCGGAGTCGTAGTTGATCACCCCGTCCCGATCGAGAATCAGCAGTTTCAAACAGTCTTACCCCAGCAGCGAAATATCGGCGACGCCGAGGAACAGCCCACGCAGACGCGACAGCAGTGCATAACGGTTGGCGCGCACTTTGGCGTCTTCCGCGTTGACCATCACCGCTTCGAAGAACGCATCCACCGGCTCGCGCAAGGCAGCCAGGCGCGCCAGGGATTCGCTGTACTGACGGGCAGCGGCCATCGGCTGAACAGCCTGGTCCGCCTGCTGGATCGCCGAGTACAGCGAGAACTCGTTGGCATTGTCGAAGTACTTGGCTTCAACCACCGACGGGATCGAGCCTTCGGCCTTGCTCAGCAAGTTCGACACACGCTTGTTCACCGCGGCCAGTGCCGCAGCTTCCGGCAACTTGCGGAAGGCCTGAACCGCTTGCACACGCTGATCGAAGTCCAGCGCCGAACCCGGCTTCAGGGCACGTACCGACAGGTAAGTCGCGACGTCCACACCTTCGTCTTCGTAACGCGCACGCAGACGGTCGAAGATGAACTCCAGCACCGACTCATTCAGGCCGGCAGCCTTGATCTTGGTGCCGAACGCGTTCACGGCGAAGGCCACGGCGTCGTTCAGGTCGAGGTCGAGCTTCTTGTCGATCAGGATGCGCAACACGCCGAGTGCAGCACGGCGCAAGGCATACGGGTCTTTGCTGCCGGTGGGCAGCATGCCGATACCGAAGATGCCGACCAGGGTGTCGAGCTTGTCGGCGATGGCCACGGCCGCACCGGTCAGGGTGGTCGGCAGTTCAGCGCCGGCACCGCGTGGCATGTACTGCTCGTTCAGCGCCAGGGCAACTTCTTCCGGCTCGCCGTCGTTGAGGGCGTAGTAGTAACCGGCGACGCCTTGCATCTCCGGGAACTCACCGACCATCTCGGTCGACAGGTCGCACTTGGACAGCAGGCCGGCACGAGAAGCCCAGGCTGCGTTGCCGCCAATGCGCTGGGCGATGAACGCGGCCAGTTTGGAAACGCGCTCGGCCTTGTCGTAGACGCTGCCGAGTTTTTCCTGGAACACCACGTTTTGCAGACGCAGGTTGAAGTCTTCGAGTTTCTGCTTCTTGTCTTGCTTGAAGAAGAACTCGGCGTCGGTCAGGCGTGGGCGAACCACTTTCTCGTTACCGGCGATGATCTGTTGCGGGTCTTTGCTTTCGATGTTGGCCACGGTAATGAAACGTGGCAGCAACTTGCCGTCGGCATCCAGCAGGCAGAAATACTTCTGGTTGTCCTGCATGGTGGTGATCAGGGCTTCTTGCGGCACGTCGAGGAAACGCTCCTCGAACGAGCACACCAGCGGCACCGGCCATTCAACCAGCGCGGTCACTTCGTCGAGCAGGGCTGGCGGAACGATTGCCGTGCCTTCCTGCAGCGTCGCCAACTCTTCGGTGCGCTTGCTGATCAGTGCGCGACGTTCGTTGGCATCGGCCAACACGTAAGCGCCACGAAGGTCGGCCAGGTAGTTGGCCGGCGCGGTGATGCGCACGCTTTGCGGGTGATGGAAGCGGTGACCACGGGAATCGCGGCCAGCCTTCTGGGCGAGAATCGTGCAATCGATGACCTGGTCACCGAGCAACATCACCAGCCATTGGGTCGGACGAACGAATTCTTCTTTGCGCGCACCCCAGCGCATGCGCTTGGGGATCGGCAAGTCGTTCAGGGAATCTTCAACGATGGTCGGCAGCAGGCTCGCGGTCGGTTTGCCGGCGATGCTCTGGCTGTAACGCAGTTTCGGACCGCTCTGATCGATTTCGCTCAGGTCGACGCCGCACTTCTTGGCGAAGCCCAGGGCGGCTTGAGTCGGGTTGCCGTCGGCATCGAACGCGGCCTGACGTGGCGGGCCGTCGAGGTTGATGCTGCGATCCGGTTGCTGAGTGGCCAGCGCGGTGATCAGCACAGCCAGACGACGCGGCGCGGCGTAGACGGTTTTGGCTTCGTAGTTCAGGCCGGCAGCTTGCAGGCCCTTGTCGATACCGGCCAGGAACGCATCGGCCAGGGTGTTCAGGGCTTTGGGTGGCAGTTCTTCGGTGCCCAATTCAACCAGGAAATCCAGAGCACTCATTGTGCAGCCTCCAGCTTAGCCAACACTTCATCACGCAGGTCCGGGGTCGCCATCGGGAAGCCGAGCTTGGCGCGAGCCAGCAGGTAGGCTTGCGCAACGGAACGCGCCAGGGTGCGTACACGCAGAATGTATTGCTGACGCGCAGT
This sequence comes from Janthinobacterium sp. LPB2021202312-11-4, assembly GCF_037049705.1. Taxonomy (NCBI): domain Bacteria; kingdom Pseudomonadati; phylum Pseudomonadota; class Betaproteobacteria; order Burkholderiales; family Oxalobacteraceae; genus Janthinobacterium; species Janthinobacterium sp. LPB2021202312-11-4. Next base: position 7,125 of record NZ_JBAGKV010000027.1, read on the forward strand.
CACCGAGATCGCCCGGCGCGCATCCAGCAGGTTGAAGGTATGGGACGCCTTCAACACCATTTCGTAGCTCGGCAACGGCAGCGGCTGGTCGAGTTCGATCAGGCGCTTGGCTTCGCTCTCGTAGAAATCGAACAGCTCGAACAGCTTCTCGACATTGGCGTGTTCGAAGTTGTAGGTCGATTGCTCGACTTCGTTCTGGTGGAACACATCGCCGTAGGTGACTTTGCCCATCGGGCCATCAGCCCAGACCAGGTCGTAGACCGAGTCCACGCCTTGCAGGTACATGGCCAGACGCTCAAGACCGTAGGTGATCTCGCCGGTCACCGGGTAGCACTCGATGCCGCCCGCTTGCTGGAAGTAAGTGAATTGCGTCACTTCCATGCCGTTGAGCCAGACTTCCCAGCCCAGGCCCCAGGCGCCCAGGGTCGGCGATTCCCAGTTGTCTTCGACGAAGCGGATGTCGTGGACCAACGGGTCCAGGCCAACGTGCTTGAGGGAGCCCAGGTACAGTTCCTGGAAGTTGTCCGGGTTCGGCTTCAGGACTACCTGGAACTGGTAGTAGTGCTGCAGACGGTTCGGGTTTTCGCCGTAGCGGCCGTCAGTCGGGCGACGACTGGGCTGCACATAAGCGGCGTTCCAGGTTTCCGGGCCGATGGCGCGCAGAAACGTGGCTGTGTGGAAAGTGCCGGCGCCTACTTCCATATCGTAGGGCTGAAGTACCACGCAACCTTGCTCGGCCCAGTATTGCTGGAGGGCGAGGATCAAGTCTTGGAAGGTACGCACGGCTGGCGTAGGCTGGCTCACGAAATTCACCTGTTTCTTGGGCTGCGATTTAAAGAGCGGGAGTATACCCGATTCGTTGCTGCGCACGCCCCCTGGAGCCTTATGCCACGCTGCTTTTGGTGTTCCGAAGATCCGTTGTACATGGCTTATCACGATCAGGAGTGGGGCACGCCGCTACGGGATGCGCAGGGATTGTTCGAGTTGCTTTTGCTCGAAGGGTTCCAGGCCGGCCTCTCCTGGATCACCGTATTGCGCAAACGTGAGCGTTATCGCGAGGTGTTGTTCGGCTTCGACGTACAGCGCGTGGCGCAGATGAGCGACGCGGAAATCGATGAATTGATGCTCGATCCCGGCATCATCCGCAATCGCCTCAAACTCAACGCGGCCCGGCGCAATGCCCAGGCCTGGCTGGCGCTGGAGGACCCGGTGAAGTTTCTCTGGTCCTTCGTCGGCGATAAACCGCTGATCAATCATTTCAAGGATCGCAGCCAGGTGCCGGCCATCACGCCGATTGCCGTGGAGATGAGTAAAGGCCTGAAAAAGGCCGGATTCACCTTCGTCGGCCCGACCATTTGCTACGCGCTGATGCAGGCCTCGGGCATGGTCATGGACCACACCCGGGATTGCGATCGCTACGCGGCGCTGGCGAACGGCGGTTAGAATGGCCGCCTCGTACACAGCACAAAATCAGGAGTGACCTGTGGATAAGTTTAAAGGCGCCTTGCTGGTAGGCGCTCTGCGGCTGTTTGCCCTGCTGCCATGGCGAGCCGTGCAAGCGGTGGGCTCGGCGATTGGCTGGGTGATGTGGAAAACCCCCAACCGTTCCCGCGATGTAGTGCGGATCAACCTGGCCAAGTGCTTCCCGGAGATGGACCCGGCCGAACGCGAGCGTCTGGTGGGCCAGAGCCTGAAAGACATCGGCAAGTCCCTGACCGAAAGTGCCTGCGCCTGGATCTGGCCGGCCCAGCGTTCCATCGACCTGGTGCGCGAAGTCGAAGGCCTCGACGTGTTGAAGGAGGCGTTGGCGTCCGGCAAAGGCGTGGTCGGCATTACCAGTCACCTGGGCAACTGGGAAGTGTTGAACCACTTCTATTGCAGCCAGTGCAAACCGATCATTTTCTATCGTCCGCCGAAATTGAAAGCTGTGGACGATTTGCTGCGCAAACAGCGCGTGCAACTGGGTAACCGCGTGGCCGCTTCCACCAAGGAAGGCATCCTCAGTGTGATCAAGGAAGTGCGCAAAGGTGGTGCAGTGGGCATCCCCGCTGACCCGGAACCGGCCGAATCCGCCGGGATTTTCGTGCCGTTCTTCGCCACCCAGGCGCTGACCAGCAAATTCGTGCCGAACATGCTGGCGGGCGGCAAAGCGGTCGGCGTGTTCCTGCATGCCCTGCGGCTGCCGGACGGCTCGGGCTACAAAGTGATCCTCGAAGCCGCGCCGGAAGCCATGTACAGCACGGATACCGAGACGTCCTGTGCTGCGATGAGCAAAGTGGTTGAACGCTACGTGCGGGCTTACCCGAGCCAGTACATGTGGAGCATGAAGCGCTTCAAAAAGCGTCCACCCGGCGAAGAGCGCTGGTACTGACGTTAATGGCACGATCTGTGGATAACTACGTCCTGTAGGAGCGAGGCTTGCCCGCGAAGGCGTCCTTGATAACGCCAAAAGCTTCGCGGGCAAGCCTCGCTCCTACAGTAAAAATTATCCACAACACAGTTCAGCAAGGGCGCAGAAGATGTCCGAACACCGTAAATCCTTCCGCATCAAAATCAGTCACGAAAGCTTCGGCGAGTGCCTGGGGCAAACCCGCAACCTCTCGACCACGGGCGTGTACGTGAAACACCCGAGCCTGTCGGTCTTGCCCAAGGGCGCGGTGGTCTACGGTCAGGTGCAAGGCTTACCCACCGGCGCGCCGCGCGTGCGCATGGAAGTGGTGTTGGTGGATGCCGAAGGGATTGGCCTGCGCTATCTGTGATCAGTGGGCCTGACGCTCGAGTTTCTTCAGAAACACCGTCATTTCCTTCTCTGCCTGCTTGTCGCCATGGGCGCGAGCGGCTTCCAGCCCTTGCTCCCAGGCCTGGCGCGCGGCCCCATGGTCGGCCAGCGCCAGATGCGCTTTGCCCAATAACTTCCATGCCGCCGAATACTTTGGATCGAACTCGACGCAACGCTGGAAATGCTCGGCCGCTTTGGCGTTCTCCCCAAGATCCAGATAACCCTTGCCCAGGCCGAAGCGCAGCAGAGAGTTATCCACACCCTTGGCGAGCATTTTTTCCAGGGATTCGAGCATGGCTGGATTCCTTAATTGCGCTGAAGAGAAGATCAAAAGATCGCAGCCTTCGGCAGCTCCTACAAAGATCGGCGTAGGAGCTGCCGAAGGCTGCGATCTTGGCGATTTTGGCTCAGAAGAAGCTCAACCCCACGTGGAACAGCTTCTCCACATCCCGAATATGCTTCTTATCCACAAGGAAAAGAATCACATGGTCGCCGGTTTTGATCACCGTATCGTCGTGGGCAATGATCACTTCTTCATCACGAATGATCGCGCCAATCGTCGTCCCCGGCGGCAAACCAATGTTCTCGATGGCCCTGCCAATCACCTTGCTCGACTTCGCATCCCCATGGGCAATCGCCTCGATGGCTTCCGCCGCCCCGCGCCGCAGTGAGTGCACGCTGACGATATCGCCGCGACGCACGTGGGCCAGCAAGGTGCCGATGGTCGCCAGTTGCGGGCTGATGGCGATGTCGATGTCGCCGCCCTGGATCAAATCCACGTAAGCCGGGTTGTTGATGATCGTCATCACCTTCTTCGCCCCCAGCCGTTTGGCCAGCAACGACGACATGATGTTGGCTTCGTCATCGTTGGTCAGGGCCAGGAAGATATCGGCGTCGGCGATGTTCTCTTCCATCAGTAAATCGCGGTCGGAGGCGCTGCCCTGCAACACCACGGTGCTGTCGAGGGTGTCCGAGAGATGGCGGCAGCGTGCCGGGTTCATCTCGATGATCTTCACCTGATAGCGGCTTTCGATGGCTTCGGCCAGTCGCTCGCCGATCTGCCCGCCGCCGGCAATCACAATGCGTTTGTAGGTTTCGTCGAGGCGGCGCATTTCGCTCATTACTGCGCGAATATTCGCTTTGGCGGCGATGAAAAATACTTCGTCGTCGGCCTCGATCACCGTGTCGCCCTGGGGCAGGATCGGCCGGTCGCGGCGAAAAATCGCCGCGACGCGGGTTTCCACATTGGGCATGTGCTCGCGCAACTGCCGCAGTTGCTGACCCACCAACGGCCCGCCGTAGTACGCCTTCACAGCCACCAGTTGCGCCTTGCCTTCGGCGAAGTCGATCACCTGCAAGGCGCCGGGGTGTTCGATCAGGCGCTTGATGTAGTTGGTGACCACTTGTTCCGGGCTGATCAGCACGTCCACCGGGATCGCTTCGTTGTTGAACAGCCCGCCGCGCGTCAGGTACGCGGCTTCGCGAACCCGGGCGATTTTGGTTGGGGTGTGGAACAGGGTGTGGGCGACCTGGCAGGCGACCATGTTGGTTTCGTCGCTGTTGGTGACGGCCACCAGCATGTCGGCATCGTCGGCGCCGGCCTGGCGCAACACCGTCGGAAACGACGCGCGGCCCTGCACGGTGCGGATGTCCAGCCGATCACCGAGGTCGCGCAGGCGTTCGCCATCGGTGTCGACCACGGTGATGTCGTTGGCTTCGCTGGCCAAGTGTTCCGCCAGCGAACCGCCGACCTGCCCTGCGCCTAGGATGATGATTTTCATCCAGTCACTCCCTTGAAAATCCGGTTAACCGCGCGCAGCGGCGATCTTGATCAGCTTGGCGTAGTAGAACCCGTCGTGGCCGCCCTGCTGGGCCAGCAGTTGGCGACCGTGGGGCTGCTTGATCCCGGCCGTGGTGGCGAGGTCCAGTTCACGGGCGCCCGGCGTGCGGGCGAGGAAAGCTTCGATGACTTCGGTGTTCTCGGTCGGCAACGTCGAGCACGTGGCGTAAAGCAGAATCCCGCCGACTTCCAGGGTTATCCACAGGGCGTCGAGCAATTCGCCCTGAAGCACCGCCAACGCGGCGATATCGTCCGGTTGGCGCGTCAACTTGATGTCCGGGTGACGACGGATGACGCCGGTGGCCGAGCACGGCGCATCCAGCAAAATGCGCTGGAACGGCTTGCCGTCCCACCAGGTCGCGGTGTCGCGGCCGTCGGCGGCGATCAGTTCGGCGCTCAGGCCCAGGCGCGCGAGGTTTTCCCGCACGCGCACCAGACGCTTGGCTTCCAGGTCCACGGCGACGACGCCGGCCAGTGCCGGCTCGGCTTCAAGGATGTGGCAGGTCTTGCCGCCGGGGGCGCAGCAGGCGTCGAGCACCCGTTGGCCGGGCGCCAGGTCGAGCAAATCGGCGGCCAGTTGCGCGGCTTCGTCCTGCACGCTGATCCAGCCTTCGGCGAAACCCGGCAGGCTGCGCACGTCGGCAGCGGTGTCGAGGATGATGCCGTCGCGACTGTAAACGCACGGGTTGGCGGCGATGCCCGCGTCACTCAGTAAGCCGAGATACGCATCGCGGGTCTGATGGCGACGGTTGACCCGCAGAATCATCGGCGGGTGTGCGTTGTTCGCTTCGCAAATGGCTTCCCACTGTTCCGGCCAGAACGCTTTCAAGGATTTTTGCAGCCAGCGCGGGTGGGCGGTGCGCACCACCGGGTCGTGTTCCAGCTCCGCGAGCAGCGCTTCGCTTTCCCGTTGGGCACGGCGCAGCACGGCGTTGAGCAAGGCTTTGGCCCAGGGTTTCTTCAATTTTTCGGCGCAACCGACGGTTTCGCCGATGGCGGCGTGGGCCGGGACGCGGGTGTAGAGCAGTTGATAGAGGCCGACCAGCAACAACGCCTCGACATCGGCATCGGCGGCTTTGAACGGCTTCTGCAACAGCTTGGCCGCCAGCGCCGACAAACGCGGCTGCCAGCGTGCGGTGCCGAACGCCAGGTCCTGGGTGAAACCGCGATCACGGTCTTCAACCTTGTCCATTTGTGTCGGCAAGGAACTGTTGAGCGAGGCTTTTCCGTTCAGAACAGCGGCGAGTGCCTTGGCGGCGGCCAGACGCGGGTTCATTGCGCGTCCGCCACTTGACCGAGCACGGTGCCGACGGCGAATTTCTCACGACGGCTGTTGAAGAAGTCGCTGAAGTTCAGCGCCTTGCCGCCGGGCAATTGCAGGCGGGTCAGGCACAGCGCCTGCTCACCGCAAGCGACGATCAAGCCGTCCTTGCTGGCGCTGAGGATTTGCCCCGGCGCGCCCTGCCCTTCGGCAAGGTGTGCGGCCAGCACTTTCAGCGCTTCGCCGTTCAGCGTGCTGTGGGTGATCGGCCATGGGTTGAAGGCGCGGACCAGGCGTTCCAGCTCAACCGCCGGACGGCTCCAGTCGATACGTGCTTCGTCTTTGTTCAATTTGTGCGCGTAGGTGGCGAGGCTGTCGTCCTGCACTTCGCCTTTGAGGGTGCCGGCAGCCAGGCCGGCAATCGCCTGAATCACCGCCGGTGGGCCCAATTCAGCCAAACGGTCGTGGAGGCTGCCGCCAGTGTCGTCGCCGGTGATCGGTGTGGTGACTTTCAGCAGCATCGGCCCGGTGTCGAGGCCCAACTCCATGCGCATTACGGTCACGCCGCTTTCGCTGTCGCCCGCTTCGACGGCGCGCTGGATCGGCGCCGCACCGCGCCAGCGTGGCAGCAAGGATGCGTGGCTGTTGATGCAACCCAGGCGCGGAATATCCAGCACCACTTGCGGCAGGATCAGGCCGTAGGCGACCACCACCAGCAAGTCGGGCTTGAGCGCGGCCATTTCGGCTTGAGCATCTTCGTTGCGCAGGGTCGGTGGTTGCAGCACCGGGATGTTGTGTTCCAGAGCCAATTGCTTGACCGGGCTCGGCATCAGTTTTTGCCCGCGACCCGCCGGACGGTCCGGTTGGGTGTAGACCGCGATGATCTCGTAAGGGCTGTCGAGCAGGGCCTTGAGGTGTTCGGCGGCGAATTCCGGGGTGCCGGCAAAGACGATGCGCAGTGGCTCAGTCATGGGAGCAATCTCTGAAAAGAAAAAGGCTTGCCGCAGCAAGCCTTTGAAAGGAGGGCATCAAGCGTTCTGGCGATGGAGCTTTTCCAGTTTCTTCTTGATTCGGTCGCGTTTGAGATTCGACAGGTAATCGACGAACAACTTGCCGTTGAGGTGGTCGCATTCGTGCTGGATGCACACGGCGAGCAGGCCTTCGGCGATCAGTTCGTAAGGCTTGCCGTCGCGGTCCAGGGCCTTGATCTTGACCTTCTGCGGGCGATCGACGTTTTCGTAGAAGCCCGGCACCGAGAGGCAGCCTTCCTGGTATTGCTCCATCTCGTCGGTCAGGGTTTCGAACTCGGGGTTGATGAACACCCGGGGTTCGCTGCGGTCTTCGGAGAGGTCCATCACGACGATACGTTTGTGCACGTTGACCTGGGTCGCGGCGAGGCCGATGCCTGGCGCTTCATACATTGTTTCAAACATGTCATCGACCAACTGACGCACTTCGTCGTCCACTACGGCCACTGGTTTGGCGATAGTGCGCAGGCGCGAGTCGGGAAATTCGAGGATGTCTAAAATGGCCATAAGCTTAATTGCTGCACATGTGAGGTAAAGTCGGGTCGATGGCCTGGCGGGTCCGAAGATGCAGGCTACCGTTGTAAAACGTAGCTCCTTTCTTCGAGAAGAGCGAGGAGCGAGCCACGGGGGCTCTGGCGTTTTACGCGAACGCACATAATAAAGGGATTCACCGCATGAGGAAATCACTACTCGCCTTGCTCCTTCTGGCCTCGGCCGGTTTGGCGCACGGGCAAGTGCAACTCAAGGAAGGTTTTCCGCAGCAATACACCGTGGTACGGGGCGACACACTTTGGGACATCTCCGGGAAATTCCTGCGCGAACCGTGGAAGTGGCCTGAGCTCTGGCAGGTCAATCCACAGATCCAGAACCCCAATCTCATCTATCCAGGGGATTTGTTGACGCTGACTTACATCAACGGCCAGCCACGCCTGACCCTCAATCGCGGCGAATCCCGGGGCACCATCAAGCTTTCGCCACGCATCCGCAGCAGCCCGGTGGCCGACGCGATCCCGAGCATTCCGCTGCAATCGATCAACAGCTTTCTGCTGAGCAACCGCATCGTCGACAAGGTCGAGGATTTCGACAAGGCGCCCTACATCGTCGCCGGCGATGCCGAACGAGTGCTCAGCGGCACCGGGGATCGCATTTTCGCGCGCGGGCATTTCGACCCGAACCAACCGGTGTACGGCATCTTCCGCCAAGGCAAGGTCTACACCGATCCGCAGAGCAAGGAGTTTCTGGGGATCAACGCCGACGACATTGGTGGCGGCGAAATTGTTGCGACCGAAGGTGACGTCGCCACCTTGGCGCTGCAACGCACCACCCAGGAAGTGCGCCTCGGCGACCGCTTGTTCAGCGGCGAAGAGCGGGCCATCAACTCGACGTTCATGCCCAGCGCGCCCCAAAGCGAGATCAACGGCTTGATCATCGATGTGCCCCGTGGCGTCACGCAGATTGGCGCGATGGACGTGGTCACGTTGAACAAGGGCCAACGGGACGGCCTGGCCGAAGGCAACGTGCTGGTGGTGATGAAAACCGGGGAAACCGTGCGTGACCGCATCACCGGTCAACCGCTGAAGATTCCCGATGAGCGCGCCGGTCTGCTGATGGTTTTCCGCACTTACGACAAACTTAGTTACGGTTTGGTCCTTAACGCATCGCGCTCTTTGGCAGTGATGGACAAGGTGCGAAATCCTTAGCCTGCTCCACAAGTTACCAACAGAGTTATCCACAGCTTATTCCCGTTTGCACGGGGCTCATAACGATCAAGGATGATCCATGTCGCTTTCCGCTGTTACCCCGGTTTCCCCTGCGGAACTGGAAGCTCGTCTACGCCTGCACCGCTTGCCCGAACTCGGTCCGGCGCGATTTAAAAAACTGCTCGAAGCCTTTGGCTCGGCGTCAAAAGCCATCAGTGCGCCGGCCAGTGCCTGGCGTTCGCTGGGTTTGCCGCTGGCCTGCGCCGAGGCTCGACGCAGCAATGAAATCCGCGACGGCGCCAGCCACGCATTGGCCTGGCTAGAGCGTCCGGGCCAGCATTTGCTGATGTGGGACCAACCCGAGTACCCGGCATTGCTGGCAGAAATCAGCGACGCACCACCGCTGTTATTTGTCGCCGGTGATCCGGGCATCCTGGAAAAACCGCAATTGGCGATGGTCGGCAGTCGCCGCGCTTCAAGGCCGGGGATGGACACGGCAGCCGCGTTTTCCCGCAGCCTGGCCGGTGCCGGATTCGTCATCACCAGCGGTCTGGCCCTGGGCATCGATGCCGCCGCACACCAGGCGGCTTTGGACGTTGGCGGCCAAACGGTCGGGGTGCTTGGCACGGGTCTTGAAAAGTTTTATCCACAGCGCAACCGACGGCTGGCGGACGCCATGATTGCCTCGGGCAGCGCGGTGCTTTCGGAGTTCCCGCTGGACGCCGGCCCGAGCGCCAGCAACTTTCCCCGGCGCAACCGGATCATCAGCGGTTTGTCCCTTGGCGTGCTGGTGGTCGAGGCCAGTGTCGCCAGCGGTTCGCTGATCACCGCCAGGCTCGCGGCGGAACAGGGGCGCGAGGTGTATGCGATCCCGGGGTCGATTCATCACCCCGGCGCCAAGGGCTGTCATCAGTTGATTCGTGACGGTGCGATGCTGGTGGAAACCATCGAGCACATCCTCGAAGCCCTGCGTGGCTGGCAGCAGTTGCCGTTATCCACAGTGGCCCCGCCGCCGGCTCATCCGCTGCTGACGTTGCTCCACGCCGCGCCCCATACCAGTGAGGCACTGGCGCACAGCAGCGGCTGGGCCTTGCCCAAAGTGCTGGCGGCGCTGACGGAACTGGAAATGGACGGCCGGGCGGTGTGCGAAAGCGGACGCTGGTTTGCGCGGGTGAGCTAGGTTTTATAAGGAAGATCGGTAAACTGCGCAGAGCCTTATTCCGGAGAGTTTTTTCATGGTCAACAGTTGGCGGGTGAAGCAAGCCGCACAAGCGATTCGCGCGGGCGCGGTGATTGCCTACCCAACCGAAGCCGTCTGGGGTCTGGGTTGCGACCCTTGGGACCAGGACGCAGTGAATCGTTTGTTGATGATCAAGGGCCGGGCGATGGACAAAGGCCTGATTCTGGTGGCTGACAACATTCGCCAGTTCGACTTCCTCTTCGAGGACTTCCCGGAACTGTGGATGGACCGTATGGCCAGCACCTGGCCTGGGCCGAACACCTGGCTGGTGCCGCATCAGAATATGTTGCCGCAATGGATTACCGGCGTGCACGAAACCGTGGCGCTGCGGGTTAGCGATCATCCGCTGGTGCGGGATTTATGTGCCATTGTCGGGCCGCTGGTGTCCACCTCCGCCAACCCGCAGGGTAAGCCGGCGGCGCGCACGCGGCTTCGCATCGAGCAGTATTTCCGTGGGCAGATTGATTTCGTGCTGGGCGGGAATCTGGGGGGGCGCAAGAATCCGAGTGTGATTCGTGATCTGGCGACCGGGCACGTGGTGCGCCCGGACTGAGGCCGCGTCATCGTTCTTCGCGGGCAAGCCTCGCTCTTACGGGATTGAGTCGTACACGCACTTTGCGAACGACTCAAATCCTGTAGGAGCAAGGCTTGCCCGCGATGGCGTCCTCAAGGCAACAAAACAGTCGACCCCGTGGTCCGCCGCGCCGACAACTCGGTCTGCGCCTTCGCCGCTTCCGCCAATGGGTATTTCTGGCTGATCTCCACCTTCAACTTGCCGCTGATGATCATCTCAAACAGCTCATCGGCCATGCGTTGCAGGTTTTCAGCGTTGTTGGCGTAAGTCGCCAGGGTCGGCCGGGTCACGTACAGCGAACCCTTCGCCGACAGAATCCCCAGGTTCACCCCGTCCACCGCCCCCGACGCATTGCCGAAACTCACCACCAGACCCCGAGGCGAAACGCTGTCCAGCGAAGTCAGCCAGGTGTCCTTGCCCACGCCGTCGTACACCACCGGGACTTTTTTCCCGTCCGTCAATTCCAGCACCCGTTGTGCGACATTTTCGTGGCTGTAATCGATGGTCGCCCACGCGCCATTGGCTTTGGCCAGTGCGGCTTTTTCCGGTGAACTGACCGTGCCGATCAGCTTCACGCCCAGGGCCTTGGCCCATTGGCAGGCCAGGGACCCGACACCGCCGGCAGCGGCGTGGAACAGAATGGTTTCGCCACCCTTGAGTTCATAAGTCTGACGCAACAGGTACTGCACGGTGAGGCCCTTGAGCATCACGCCGGCGGCCTGTTCGAAGCTGATGGCGTCCGGCAAGTGCACCAGATTGGCTTCCGGCAACACGTGGACTTCGCTGTAGGCACCCAACGGACCGCTGCCATAAGCGACGCGATCACCGACTTTGAACCGGGTGACGTCGCTGCCCACCGCTTCAACCACGCCCGCGCCTTCCGCCCCCAGGCCCGACGGCAAGGCAGGTGGCGCATAGAGGCCGCTGCGGAAATAGGTATCGATGAAGTTCAGGCCGATGGCCTTGTTGGTCACGCGCACTTGCAGCGGGCCGGGCTCGGCGGGTTGGTAATCGACATACTCGAGCACTTCGGGGCCGCCATGGGCGCGGAACTGGATACGCTTTGCCATTTGCCTTCTCCTGTCAGTCGTCGTTGCGAAGCTCCCTATCGGACTCCTAAGCATGATCTTCGTCAACTGCGGCAGGTGCATCGGCGATGTTATGCTACGCGCCCATTTGCGCCGGCCCCCGCTCTGCTGGAGCGCCGCGTAGTTTTGCCCGATTCAAGGTGATGACATGACGACCCGCACCGAGGCCGTAAAAGCCTACCTGCTCGACCTGCAAGACCGCATTTGCGCCGCCCTGGAAACCGAGGACGGCGGCACGCGCTTCGTCGAAGACGCCTGGACCCGCCCTGCCGGCGGTGGCGGTCGCACCCGGGTGATTGAAAACGGCACGGTCATCGAAAAGGGCGGCGTCAACTTTTCCCACGTCTTTGGCAGCGGTCTCCCACCGTCCGCCAGCGCTCATCGGCCGGAACTGGCCGGGCGTGGTTTCGAAGCCCTGGGCGTGTCCCTGGTGATTCACCCGCACAACCCGCATGTGCCGACGTCCCACGCCAACGTGCGCTTTTTCATCGCGGAAAAAGAAGGTGAAGAGCCGGTGTGGTGGTTTGGCGGCGGCTTCGACCTGACCCCTTACTACGGCAACGAAGAAGATTGCGTGCACTGGCACCGCGTCGCCGAACAGGCCTGCGCACCGTTCGGGCCGGACGTCTACCCGCGTTACAAAGCCTGGTGCGACACCTATTTCCACATCAAGCATCGCCACGAACCCCGGGGCATCGGCGGTCTGTTTTTCGATGACTTGAACGAGTGGGACTTCGACACCAGTTTCGCCTTCATGCGCGCCATCGGTGACGCCTACATCGACGCGTATCTGCCAATCGTGCAGCGCCGCAAAAACGATGCGTTCACTGCCAAGCAGCGTGAGTTCCAGGAATTCCGCCGTGGTCGTTACGTCGAGTTCAACCTGGTTTACGACCGTGGCACGTTGTTCGGTCTGCAATCCGGTGGGCGTACCGAGTCGATCCTGATGTCCCTGCCGCCGCAAGTGCGTTGGGGTTATGACTGGAAGGCCGAGCCGGGCAGCGAAGAAGCGCGGCTGACTGAATACTTCCTGCAAGATCGTGATTGGTTGGCCAAGGGCTGAGTATTGTGTTGTCGCGGCTTGCGCCAAGATCGTCCGATCGCGGCCCGAGCCTGCGGCAGCTCCTACGGGTGAGGTGTGTTGATGGATCGTTATGTTGTTTTCGGTAACCCGATTGGCCACAGCAAGTCGCCGCTGATCCATCGGTTGTTTGCCGAGCAGACTGCTCAGCAACTGGACTACAGCACTTCGCTGGCGCCGCTCGACGACTTTTCCGACTTTGCCCGGGAGTTTTTCCTTGAAGGTCGCGGCGCCAATGTCACCGTGCCGTTCAAGGAAGAGGCCTATCGCCTGGCCGACAGCCTGACGGCGCGGGCGCAGCGGGCCGGTGCGGTGAACACCTTGAGCAAACTGGCCGACGGTACGTTGTTGGGTGACAACACCGACGGCGCCGGGCTGGTGCGGGACCTGACGGTCAACGCCGGTTTCAGCCTCAAGGGCAAACGCATCCTGTTGCTGGGGGCCGGCGGTGCAGTGCGCGGGGCGCTGGAGCCGTTGCTGGCCGAGCAACCGGCGTCGGTGATCATCGCCAACCGCACGGTGGAAAAAGCCGAGAGGCTGGCGCAATTGTTTGCCGACCTGGGGCCGGTGTCCGCCAGTGGTTTCGATTGGTTGCAGGAGCCGGTGGACCTGATCATCAACGCGACATCCGCCAGTCTGTCAGGGGATGTACCGCCGATTGCCGGAAGTTTGATCGAGCCGGGTCGGACGCTGTGCTACGACATGATGTACAGCAAGGAACCGACCTCGTTCTGCCGTTGGGCCACGGACCATGGCGCCTTGGTGTCGATGGATGGGTTGGGCATGCTCGCGGAACAAGCGGCGGAAGCGTTCTTCCTGTGGCGCGGCGTGCGCCCGGACACCGCGCCGGTGCTGGCCGAACTGCGCCGCCAACTCGCCGCATAACCTTGCCCTTGTGGGAGCGAGGCTTGCCCGCGAAGGCGTACTCGGGTTCGCCAAAAGCTTCGCGGGCAAGCCTCGCTCCTACAGGGTGGTGGGGTTTCAATCTTCGAAACGGATCGGGCATTTCTCCGCCCCTTCCAGCTTCCTCAACTCATCCACCACCGGCGCTCGCGCCCCGCGCAACGTCAGGCTGCGATCCTGCTTGAGCAACCGCCGCGCCTCTTGGTGCAGCATTTCCACCCCTGAATAGTCGATGAAGTTGATGTGCTGCGCCTCGATCACCACCCGCGCGCCGTGCATCCGTTGCAGGCGCACTTGCAGGTAATGGCTGGCGCCGAAGAAGATCGACCCGCCGACCCGCAGGATGTCTTCATCGCCCTCTTGCCAATGCTGCACCCGTGGCTGCGAGGTGCGTTTGAGGTAGAAGAACAGCGACGCCAGCACCCCGGCGTAGATCGCCGTCTGCAATTCCAGCAGCAAGGTGGCGACACAGGTCAGGGCCATGACCACGAATTCGGCGCGGCTGACCCGCAGCAACGCGCGAATGCCCCGGTGGTCTACCAGACCCCAGGCGATCAACAAAATGCTGCCGGCCATCGCCGGGATCGGAATGTGTGCGATCAACCCGGCGCCGAAGATCGCAAACAGCGCCACCCACAACGCCGAAAACACCCCGGCCAGCGGCGAACAGGCGCCCGCTTCGTAGCTCAACCCTGAACGGGTGAAGGAACCGGCGGACAGCGATCCGGAAAAAAACGCACCGACGATGTTCGATAAACCCTGGGCGCGGACTTCCTGGTTGGCGTCGAGCAATTGCTGCGAACGCGCCGACAACGAGCGGGCAATCGACAGGCTCGTCACCAGCCCGAGCATGCCAACCGCCACCGCGCTCGGCAGCAAACGCAACACCAGTTCCAGGTCCAGCGGCACGGCGCTGAAGGGCGGCAAGCGTCCCACAAACGCACTGACCAACTTCACATGCCCGAACATCGACGGCCAGAGCCAGACCAGCACGCCGCTCAGCACCAGGGTGATCAACAACGTCGGCCAGCGGGGCAGCAGCAGTTTCAGGACGATGCCGACCACCACTGTGGCCAGACCCAGCACCAGGGACGGTTTATCCACCGCCCCGAGGTGCGTGACCAACGTCACCAGGCTGCTAAGCGCGGTGGCCTGGTTGGGCAAGTCCAGGCCCAACAGGTTCGGCATCTGCCCGATGGCAATGACCACGGCGGCACCAAGGGTGAAACCCAGCACCACCGAATGCGAGACGAAATTCACCAGCGCGCCGAACCGCAGCATCCCCAACAACCACTGGAAAATGCCCGCCAGCAACGTAAGAAGCAGGATCAACGTGATGTAGTCCTGGGACGCAGGCACGGCCAGAGGACTGACGCTGGCGTACAGGACGATGGAAATCGCTGCCGTAGGACCGCAGATCAAATGCCAGGACGAACCCCAGAGGCAGGCGATCAGCACCGGGATAATCGCCGCGTACAAGCCGTACTCCGGTGGGAGACCGGCGATCAAGGCGTAGGCAATGGATTGCGGCAACGCGAGAATCGCGCCGCTGAGGCCGACGATCAGGTCACGACTGACGCTGGCGCGGTTCTGCCTGGGCAACCAACTGAGAAACGGGAAGAGTGAATGGCGGCTGGGGAAGGCCATGGGTCCTCTCGGGTGGGCGTTTGCGCAAGGGTAGCAGGACGAGGCCGATCATTGTGGGAGCGGGCTTGCTCGCGAAGGCGATGGTCAGTCGACATCGAAGTTGAATGACACGCCGCCTTCGCGAGCAAGCCCGCTCCCACAGGAAACTCACTGTGGTGTGGGAGCGGGATTGCTCGCGAAGGCCTCAACTCGGTTCAGCGTCCCTCGTCCGACGACCGGTTGCCCATCCGGTCAATGCTTTCAGTAACGAAAGCTGGCTGAAAGCTTTCCCCATTAGGATCGCCCCCACTACCGGCACCAGACCGGTTGGCCACGCGTGTGTTTTATCGCTCGCACGGCCCAATTAACAACAACAATGGTGATTCTGATGTCCTTTGCTACCCGCCCCTTCGCTGCAACTCCGCCCGTACGCCTCGTGCTTCCCGTTCTGCGCTGACCCACCCGGTTCGCCCATTCCCTAGCCGCGCTACGCCTGGAGTATTCCCATGCTGACTTTCCTTGGCTTTGCCATGGTCATCACGTTCATGTTTCTGATCATGACCAAGCGCCTGTCCGCGCTGATCGCTTTGATCATTATTCCAATCATCTTTGCCCTGTTCGGCGGCTTTGCGCCGAAGATCGGCCCGATGATGCTCGAAGGCATCACCAAGCTTGCGCCGACCGGCGTGATGCTGATGTTCGCCATTCTGTACTTCGCCCTGATGATCGACTCCGGCCTGTTTGACCCGGCCGTGCGCAAGATCCTCAAACTGGTCAAGGGCGACCCGTTGAAAGTTTCGGTCGGCACCGCCGTTCTGGCGCTCGTTGTTTCCCTCGATGGTGACGGCGCGACCACTTATATGATTTGCGTGGCCGCCATGCTGCCGCTCTACAGCCGCATCGGCATGAGCCCGCGCATCATGGCGGGCTTGATCATCCTTGCCGGCGGCGTGATGAACATGACCCCATGGGGCGGTCCGACCGCTCGTGCCGCGAGCGCACTGCATGTGGACCCTTCTGACATCTTCGTGCCAATGATTCCAGCGATGCTCGCTGGCGTGGTGGCGATCCTGGCGATTGCCTACTTCTACGGTAAACGCGAGCGCGCTCGTCTGGGTGAACTGCACTTGGCGGGCGACGAAGTGGACCACAGCGAAATCAGCGTTTCTCAGTTCCCGGACGCCCGTCGTCCGAAGCTGATCTGGTTCAACGGCGCGCTGACCGTTGCCCTGATGGGCACCCTGATCGCCGGTCTGTTGCCGTTGCCGGTGCTGTTCATGGTGGCCTTCAGTATCGCGATGATCGTCAACTACCCGTGCCTGCAACAGCAGAAGGATCGCGTAGCGGCCCACGCCGGTAGCGTGCTGGCGGTGGTCGGGCTGATTTTTGCCGCCGGTATCTTCACCGGCATCCTGACCGGAACCGGCATGGTCGACGCCATGTCGAAAAGCCTGTTGGCGGTGATTCCGGACTTCCTCGGCCCGTACCTGGCGGTGATCACGGCGCTGGTGAGCATGCCGTTCACGTTCTTCATGTCGAACGATGCATTTTATTACGGCGTGTTGCCGGTATTGGCCGAAGCGGCCAGTCATTACGGTATTACCGCAGTGGAAATGGCGCGTGCCTCGATCGTCGGTCAGCCCGTCCACTTGCTTAGCCCTCTGGTACCGTCTACATATTTGCTGGTAGCACTGGCCGGGATCGAGTTCGGTGATCATCAACGCTTTACCCTGAAGTGGGCAGTACTGGTTTGCCTGTGCATACTGGTCGCCGCCTTGCTGTTGGGGACTTTCCCGCTGTTCAGCACTTTGTAACGGCATCAACTCACCCCGCCGCCAGCTCAATGCTGGCGTCGTGGTTTAACACTCGCTCAAAGGAATACACATGGAATGGCTGACCAACCCTGAAATCTGGGTTGCCTTCTTCACCCTGACAGCCCTGGAGATCGTCCTGGGTATCGATAACATCATCATGATTTCGATCCTGGTCAGCCGCATGCCCAAGCACATGCAACAGCGGACCCGGATATTCGGCCTGGCCCTGGCCATGGTCACGCGAATCCTGTTGCTGCTGTCGATCACCTGGGTCATGCGCCTCACCGCCGACCTGTTCGTCGTGTTCGGCCAGGGGATTTCGGGGCGTGACCTGATCCTGTTCTTCGGTGGTCTGTTCCTGCTGTGGAAGAGCTCGCAAGAGATGTACCACGCGCTGGAAGGTGAAGACGAAACCAACGAGCAGCCAGGCGGCAAGGGCGGCAACTTCCTCTACACCATCATCCAGATCGCGATCATCGACATCGTGTTCTCGCTGGACTCGGTGATCACCGCCGTCGGCATGGTCTCCCACGTACCGGTTATGGTCGCGGCGATTATCGTCGCCGTGCTGGTGATGATGTGGGCGTCGGGCACCATCAGCGAATTCATCGACAAGCACCCGTCGCTGAAAATGCTGGCGCTGTCGTTCCTGTTGATCGTCGGTACCGTGCTGATTGCCGAATCGTTCGACGTGCATGTGCCAAAAGGCTACGTCTACTTCGCCATGGCGTTCTCGCTGGCGGTCGAAGCGATCAACATCAAGATGCGCACCGCAATTGCGAAGAAGAAGAAACAGCAAGAGCCGGTGAAACTGCGCAAGGACATTCCGGGTCAATAACCCGAATGCCGTTGCCCTGCATGCCCTGTGGGAGCGGGCTTGCTCGCGAAGACGGCGTATCAGTCGACATTACTGTTGCCTGATCCGACGCTTTCGCGAGCAAGCCCGTTCCCACATTGGTTTTGCGCTGCTTTTTCTCAATCGAATCAAGCTGTTTTTATGACAGTTTTGTTTCAATCACTACTTTGGCTATGCGATGCTGGCGCCCAAGCCGTTAGCCAACTACAGCTTAAGTACAGAACGTAGAACGTCGCGCGGCACCGTCAACTTGTCCCTTTGGGACGCTACCACCACAGGGGGCCCAGCATGCTGACCCTGCTCAATTTGCTATCTGCCGTGACCTTGCTGATCTGGGGCACGCACATCGTCCGAACCGGCATCCTGCGGGTCTACGGTTCCAACTTGCGTCATGTGATTGGCCAGAACATGTCCAAGCGCGGGCTCGCGTTTGTCGCCGGCATCGTCGTGACCGCCATGGTCCAGAGCAGCAACGCCACCGCCATGCTCGTCACCTCCTTCGTCGGCCAGGGCCTGATGGCGCTGACCCCGGCCCTGGCAACCATGCTGGGGGCCGACGTCGGTACGGCGCTGATGGCGCGGGTGCTGACGTTTGACCTGTCGTGGCTGTCGCCGCTGCTGATTTTCCTCGGGGTGATTTTCTTCCTGTCGCGCAAACAGACCCGGGTGGGACAGATGGGCCGTGTGGCCATTGGCCTGGGGCTGATCATCCTCGCGCTGCAACTGATCGTCGAAGCCGCCGCCCCGATCACCCACGCCCAAGGGGTGAAGGTGATTTTCGCTTCCCTGACCGGCGACATCCTGCTCGATGCGCTGATTGGCGCGTTGTTCGCGATGATTTCCTACTCAAGCCTGGCCGCCGTGCTGCTGACCGCGACCCTGGCCGGTGCCGGCGTGATCAGCCTGCCGGTGGCCATCGGCCTGGTGATCGGCGCCAACATCGGCAGCGGTGTGCTGGCCTTCATGAGCACCAGCATGCAGAACGCCGCCGGGCGCCAAGTGGCGCTGGGCAGCCTGTTGTACAAACTGATCGGCCTGCTGCTGATCATCCCGGTGCTCGACCCGCTGGTGCACTGGATCGACAGCCTCGATTACAGCCCTCAGGAAATGGTCATCGGCTTCCACCTGCTCTACAACACCACGCGCTGCCTGATCCTGTTGCCCAGCGTCGGGCCGATGGCCAGGCTCTGCGCCTGGTTGTTGCCGGAGCGGCCGGAACTCAACGGCATGGCCAGGCCTCGCCATCTGGACCCGACCGCGCTGGTCACCCCAAGCCTGGCGCTGGCCAACGCCGCCCGGGAAACCCTGCGCATCGGCGACCTGATCGACAACATGCTCGAAGCCATGCTCGATGTGCTGCACGGCAAGCAAACCGCCGTCACCCAGGAAATGCGCCGTCTGACTGACGATGTCGAAGCGCTCTACAGCGCGATCAAGCTCTACCTGGCACAGATGCCCCGGGAAGACCTCAGCGATCAGGACAGTCGGCGCTGGGCGGAAATCATCGAACTGGCGATCAACCTCAAACTGGCCAGCGACCTGATCGAACGCATGCTGCGCAAGGTCCAGCAGCAGAAGACCTCGCAACGCCGGTCCTTTTCCGAGGTTGGTCTGGAAGAGTTGGCGGGGTTGCACCGCCAGTTGATTGCCAACCTGCGCCTGGGGCTGTCGGTGTTTCTCAGCAGCGACCCGGAAAGCGCCCGCCAGTTACTGCGGGAAAAACGTCGCTTTCGCGCACAGGAACGCCGCTTGGCCCACGCTCATGTCAGCCGTTTGCAACGTAAGATCGTGCAAAGTATCGAAACCAGTTCGCTGCACCTGGAGCTGATTGCCGACATGAAACGTCTGAATTCACTGTTTTGCAGCAGCGCCTACGCGGTATTGGAAACCTCCGACACCGGCGCGCTGGCGGCTGACGATTTGGCTGACATCACACATTCGCCTTGAACGTCTGGCAGTGTGGTCAGTCAGTACTATTGGTTCAGCCTGAAGGCCATTCGCGAGCAAGCCCGCTCCCACACTTGATTTGCGGGGTTCACAAACCAATGTGGGAGCGGGCTTGCTCGCGAAGACGGCCTGACTGACGACACGGATCTCCGATTGGTTGCCTGGAAGCTCGTTATGCGTTGTCTGTTGTTCGCCTGTCTGTTGCTCGGTTCATTCCCTTCATTTGCCCTGGATCGCTTCCAGGTTGAAGGCTATGCGTTGCCCAACGGCCTGCAATTGCTGCTCAAACCCGGCGCTGACCGTGGGCATGTGGCGATTCGTCTGGTGGTTGGCGTCGGCATCGATGACTTCAAATGCGATGACAAGGAATTGCCGCACCTGCTCGAGCATTTGCTGTTCAGCGGCATCGACGCCAGCGGTGAAGGGGGCCTGGAGGAGCGCATGCAGGCCTTGGGCGGCGAGTGGAATGCCTATACCAGTAACGCCGACACCACGTTTGTGATCGAAGCCCCGGCGAAAAATCAGCGTCAGGTTCTCGACCTGCTGCTGGCGCTGCTGACCCAGACCCGTATCGACGACAACGCCATCAACGCCGCCAAGCAAGTGGTCGAGCGCGAAGACGGCGGCCACTACTCGCACTTGCAGCGCTGGATGGACCGCCAAGACCTCGGCCACACCGCCAGCAATCAACTGGCCGTGGAACTGGGCCTCAAATGCCCCGAGCGGGCCGAAGTCGATCACCTGACCCGCGAGCAACTGGATAAGGTGCGCAAGGCCTGGTACGCCCCCAACAACATGACCCTGATTGTGGTCGGCGACCTCGACAAATTGCTGCCGGCCTATCTGGAACGGGCCTGGGGCGCACTGGAGGCGGTGGACCCCACCGAGCATTTGCCGCTGCCGGAAATCAACGCCAGCGCCGCCCATGAACGCAGCCTGATTCACGGCTTCGTCGGGGGCGGTGCCAAGTTGCACTGGCTGGTCCCGGAACCGGTGCTGGAAGATGTGCCGGATCAAACCTTCGACCTGCTCAAGGATTATCTGGACTGGGCGCTCTATCGCCAGATGCGCCTGGCCCATGGCTTGTCCTATGGCCCTTGGGCCGAGCGGGAATTGTTCGGCAGTGTCGGCTTCATGAGCCTGAACGCGGACCTTGAGCGGGAGAACATCGCCGAAGCCGAGCAAGTGCTGGAGGACATGAAGGCCGAGCTGCTCAAAAACGGCCTCGACGCCGACACCTTCGCCCGCCTCAAACAAGCCGCTATCGTCCGCCAGGCCTGGGCCGTGCAAGGCAACAGCGCGCTGGCCGATTACTACTGGAGCGCCCTGGGCGATTACGAGGACGGCCGTTTCACCGACCCGGCCAAGGAACTGCAAGGCGTGACGCTGGAAGAAGCGAACAAGGCCATGCGCGAGTTGCTGTTGCAGCCGGGGTACTTGCGGATCGAGAAGCCGTTGATCAGTGATGATCAGTTGCTGTGGGCGTTGGCTGGGGTGTTCGGGTTGATGGTGTTTGGGGTGTTGGCGTGGCGTGTTCGGCGCAAGTGATGCGGCGCTGGTTGAATGGTTAAAAGATCGCAGCCTTCGGCAGCTCCTACGGGGATACGCATCCACCTGTAGGAGCTGCCGAAGGCTGCGATCTTTTAAGGCCTCTGAGCCAAACAGATAAAGGATGACGACCCTCGCCACACCGCCCTGCCGGCGGTACCCTGTCGAGGATTTTTCCTACGAATAGTGTGAACCGCCGAATGCCGACCCTGCCCCCCTTCGTCCAGCGCATCCTCGAATTGATGAAGCGCTATCCGGGGGTCATTGCGCTCGGTGGTTTTATCTCCGGGGTCTGCAGTTTCATGCTGGTGGATCGCCAACAGGGCCTGGCGACGTGGATCACCACGATCATGCTGGTCAGTTGGGTCTGGCTGATGCTGGAAAACAGCCTCACGCAACTGTTCACTCGGGTCTTCAAGCGCGAAATTCCCCAGCCGCTGCTGCGTTACGCGACGCAGATGATCCACCAGGAAAGTCTGTTCTTCGTCCTGCCGTTCTTCTTCATCACCACCACCTGGAACAGCGGCCAACTGGTGTTTACCGGGTTGCTGGGCATTGCGGCGCTGATCTCCATCACCGACCCGCTCTACTACAAATGGCTGGCGCCTCGCCGTTGGGCATTCCTGGCGCTGCATACCCTGACGCTGTTCGCCGCATTGCTCACCGCCCTGCCCGTCATCCTGCACCTGACCACCTCCCAGAGTTTCAAACTGGCCCTGGGCATCTCGGTGTTGCTGTCGTTCCCGAGCCTGGCGTCGATCTTCCCGATCCGCACGGTGCGCAACGCCTTGGCGATTCTCAGCATCACCCTGGGCATCGGCGCCCTCGGTTGGGTGCTGCGTTCATGGGTGCCGCCGGCGACGCTGTGGATGACCGACGTGGCCATCAGCACGCAAATGCAGGACCGCACCCCTGGCGACAGCCTGGAACAAGTCAGCGCCGAGCAGATTCGCGGCGGCGGACTCTATGCCTACACCGCGATCAACGCGCCGCGTGGGCTGGATGAGCGGATTTATCACGTGTGGCAGTTCAACGGCAAAGAAGTCGACCGCATCCCGCTGGATATCCATGGCGGGCGCAAGGAAGGCTATCGGGCCTGGACCCACAAGCAGAATTTCCCCGGCAACCCGGTGGGCGATTGGCAGGTCCGGGTGTTGACCGAAGATGGCCAGGTGATCGGTGTGTTGCGCTTCGAGGTCACGGACAGCACACCGACCAAAGAAAAGTAATCCGGTTCGTGCTATTACGTACAACTGCGTACCAGCCGAACAAGCACGGAGCTTATGACCAGCAGCACATTGCCCGGCAATGCCCACCTGGACACCACCCATGTTCCTGCTCAATTGCGGGTTACGGGTGACTGGACGCTCGCCCATTACGCCGACCTCAAGCGCCTGGGCGACAAGCTTCGC
Source organism: Janthinobacterium sp. LPB2021202312-11-4 (assembly GCF_037049705.1). NCBI lineage: Bacteria > Pseudomonadati > Pseudomonadota > Betaproteobacteria > Burkholderiales > Oxalobacteraceae > Janthinobacterium > Janthinobacterium sp. LPB2021202312-11-4. The sequence goes on from NZ_JBAGKV010000027.1 coordinate 29,822, forward strand.
GGCCAGTACGACGACGCCACCCAGATCGATCTCAACGGTCTCGGCGCCCTCGACACCGCCGGCGCGTCGCTGCTGGTGGAATTGCTCGGCTCCGAACGCCTGGGCCGCTCGGCCGAACACCCCGAATGCACCATTTCCAACGCCGATCGCGCGTTGCTGCAAACCGTTTATTGCTCGCTGACGGATTTCTGCGTCCCGCTCAAGGAACCGGAAACCGGCGTCGGCATTCAACTGCTGACTCGCATCGGCCGCGCCGTCGACGCGGTCTGGTTAGACACCCTGCAACTGCTGGGTTTCGTCGGCCTGATCCTCGAAACCATCGTCCGTGGATTGTTCCGGCCCAAGCGCTGGCGCATCACGCCGATGGTCGCGCACATCGAACAGACCGGCCTCGACGCCGCGCCCATCGTCGCCCTGCTGACCTTTCTGGTGGGGGCAGTGGTGGCGTTTCTCGGGGCGACAGTGCTGGCGAGTTTCGGCGCGAGTATTTTTACCGTGGACCTGGTGGCGTTCTCCTTCCTGCGCGAGTTCGGCGTGTTGCTGACCGCGATCCTGATGGCCGGGCGCACCGCCAGTGCGTTCACCGCGCAGATAGGCTCGATGAAGGCCAACGAAGAAATCGACGCGATCCGCACCCTGGGCCTCGATCCGATCGAGTTGCTGGTGGTCCCGCGCGTGCTGGCGCTGCTGGTGGCGCTGCCGATGCTGACCTTTCTGGCGATGCTCTCGGGGATTATTGGCGGCGGCGTGGTCTGCGCGGTGTCACTGGGGATTTCGCCGGCGATGTTCCTCTCGCTGCTGCAATCGGACATCGGTGTTCAGCATTTTCTGGTGGGGATCGTCAAAGCGCCGATCTTCGCGTTCCTGATCGGGGCCATCGGTTGCCTTGAGGGTTTCAAGGTCAGCGGCAGCGCCGAGTCCGTCGGTGCGCACACTACGTCCAGCGTGGTTCAGTCGATTTTCGTGGTGATCGTGCTCGATGCCGTGGCCGCGCTGTTTTTCATGGAGATGGGCTGGTGAGTCGACAACCGCGAGCGCCCTCCGAGGCGGTCATCGAAGTCCGTGGACTGTGCAACCGCTTCGGCAGCCAGAGCGTGCACGAGAACCTCGACCTGGATTTGTACAAAGGCGAAATTCTCGCGGTGGTCGGCGGTTCCGGCAGCGGCAAATCGGTGTTGCTGCGCAGCATCGTCGGTTTGCGCCGGCCCAGCGAAGGCGTGGTGAAAGTCTTCGGCAAGAACCTGCCGACGCTGTCGGAGCATGAGCGTTCGATGGTCGAACGGCGCTTCGGCGTGCTGTTTCAGAAAGGCGCGCTGTTCTCGTCGCTGACCGTGACCGAGAACGTCGCCCTGCCCCTGATCGAACACGCCGGCCTGAGCCGCGCCGACGCCGAGCACCTGGCGGCGGTGAAACTGGCACTGGCCGGGTTGCCGTTGTCGGCGGCGGACAAGTACCCCGCGTCGTTGTCGGGCGGCATGATCAAGCGTGCCGCGCTGGCCCGTGCCTTGGCGCTGGACCCGGACATCCTGTTTCTCGACGAACCCACCGCCGGCCTCGACCCGATTGGCGCCGCGGCTTTCGATCAACTGATCCTGACCCTGCGCGATGCCTTGGGCCTGAGCGTTTTCCTGGTGACCCACGACCTCGACACGCTCTACACCATCACCGACCGCGTGGCGGTGCTGGCGCAAAAGAAAGTGCTGGTGGCGGATGCCATCGACAAGGTTTCGGAAACCGATGATCCGTGGATTCACGAATACTTCCATGGCCCTCGCGGCCGCGCGGCGCTGACGGCCGCTCAACAGATAAACGAGGTCTGACATGGAAACCCGAGCCCATCATGTATTGATTGGCCTGTTCACCGTGATTGTGGTGGCGGGCGCCCTGCTCTTCGGTCTGTGGCTGGCCAAGTCCAGCGTCGACACCGAGTTCAAGGATTACGAAATCGTCTTCAACGAGGCGGTCAGCGGTTTGTCCAAGGGCAGTTCCGTGCAGTACAGCGGGATCAAGGTCGGCGATGTGGTGAGCCTGCGCCTGGACCCGAAAGACCCACGCCGGGTGCTGGCGCGGATTCGCCTTGGCGGTGAGACCCCGATCAAGGAAGACACCCAGGCCAAACTGGCGCTGACCGGGATCACCGGCACCTCAATCATCCAGCTCAGCGGCGGTACGCCACAAAGTCCCAAGCTCAAAGGCAAGGACGGCGACTTGCCGACGATTGTCGCGGCGCCCTCACCTATCGCGCGCTTGCTCAACGACAGCAACGACTTGATGTCCGGGGTCAACACCCTGATGCAGAACGCCAACCTGCTGTTTTCCACGGAGAACGTCGAGCGCATCAGCAAGACCCTTGAGCACCTGGAGCAAACCACCGGGACCATCGCCGACCAGCGTGGCGATATCCGTCAGGCGATGCAGCAACTGGCGTCGGTCGGCAAGCAGGCCAGCAACATGCTGGAGCAGACGTCGGCGCTGATGCGCAATGCCAATGGCCTGCTCAACGATCAGGGCAAGCAGGCGGTGGGTAGCGCCGAGCAAGCGATGAAGTCGCTGGAACAAAGCAGCGCGACCATCAACAAACTGCTGACTACCAATCAGGATTCCCTCAACAGCGGCATGCAGGGCCTCAATGGCCTGGCGCCGGCGGTGCGTGAATTGCGCGACACCCTGACGTCGTTGCGGGCGATTTCCCAGCGACTGGAAGCCAACCCCAGCGGTTACTTGCTGGGCAGCGACAAGAACAAGGAATTCACGCCATGAAGCTGACTCACCTCGCCCTCCTCGCCAGTTTTGCGTTGGTCAGCGCTTGCTCGATCCTGCCCAAGGCCGAGCCGTCCGATGTCTATCGCCTGCCCTCGGCCCAGAGCGCCGCAGCGGCCAGTCACGGCACGCCGCAGCATTGGTCGCTGCGTGTGGCCAAACCCCAGGCCAGCGAGGCGCTGAACAGCCCGAAAATCGCTGTGATCCCCCAGGGCGACCTGATCAGCAGCTACAAGGCCTCGCGCTGGAGCGATCCGGCGCCGGTGCTGCTGCGTAATCGGTTGCTGGACGGGTTTCAGCGTGATGGTCGGGTGCCGTTGCTGAGCACCGATGACAGCAATTTCCAGGCGGATCTGGAGCTCGGTGGCAGCCTGCAAGCGTTCCAGACCGAGTACCAAGGCACGGCGGCCAGCGTGGTCATACGCCTGGATGCGTTGCTGGTGCGTGGTTATGACCAGCGAATCCTTGCCAGCCACCGTTTTGAAGTGCGTCAGCCGCTGAGCGATGTGAAGGTGCCGGCGGTGGTCGTCGGGTTTGGTCAGGCCAGCGATCAGTTGACGGCGCAGGTGGTGGCTTGGGCGGTGGAGCAAGGCCAGAAGCTGGTTCCTGTTAAACCTTGAAATTGCCAAGATCGCAGCCTTCGGCAGCTCCTGCATTGGTTTGGGGTACACCTGTAGGAGCTGCCGAAGGCTGCGATCTTTTGATTCACCCAAAGAACCAGTAACAAACGAAGATCGCGCCGAGCACCCCGGCAAACTCCGCCAGCAACGCACAGCCCACGGCGTGCCGCGCTCGCTGAATCCCCACCGCACCGAAGTACACCGCCAACACATAGAACGTGGTTTCCGTACTGCCCTGCACGGTGGCCGCCACCAGTGCCGGGAAGCTGTCCACGCCGGACGTCTTCATGGTTTCGATCAGCATCGCCCGGGCGGCGCTGCCGGAGAACGGTTTGACCATTGCCGTGGGCAGCGCATCGACGAAGCGCGTGTCCCAACCGGCCCATGCCACCAGATGCCGAATCCCGTCGAGGCCAAAGTCCAGCGCGCCGGACGCCCGCAGCACGCCGACTGCACAGAGCATCGCCACCAGGTACGGCAGCAGATTCTTGGCCACGTCGAAGCCTTCCTTCGCACCTTCGACGAAGGCCTCGTAGACCTTCACTCTGCGCAACGCGCCGATGATCAGGAACAGCATGATCAGCCCGAACAGCGTCAGGTTACCGAGGATCGAGGACAGGCCGGCCAGCGCGGTCGCCGAGAGCGTCGCCAGCAGCGCCATAAAGGCGCCGAGGGCCAAGGCCCCGGGAATCAGGTACGCGAGCACCACCGGGTCCCAGATGCGCAGGCGTTGCATGAACGCCACCGACAGGAAGCCGACGATGGTCGAGCAACTGGTGGCCAGCAGGATTGGCAGGAACACCAGGGTCGGGTCCGGCGCGCCTTGCTGGGCGCGGTACATGAAGATCGTTACCGGCAGCAGGGTCAGGGACGAGGCGTTGAGCACCAGGAACAGGATTTGCGCGTTGCTGGCGATGGTGGCGCTGGGGTTGAGCCCTTGCAGCGCTTTCATGGCTTTGAGGCCGATCGGCGTGGCGGCGTTGTCCAGGCCCAGGGCATTGGCCGCGAAGTTGAGGGTGATCAGGCCGATGGCCGGGTGGCCGGGCGGGACTTCCGGCATCAGGCGCAGGAACAGCGGACCCAGGGCCTTGGCCAGCCAGTCGACGATCCCGGCCTTCTCGGCGATGCGCAGAAAGCCCAGCCACAGGGTCAGGGTGCCAAACAGCAGGACCATGACTTCGACTGAAAGCTTGGCCATGGCGAAAATGCTCTCCACCATCGCCGCGAAGATCCCGGCGTTGCCGCCGATCAGCCACTGCGCCAGCGCCGATACGGCTGCCACGATGAAGAAGCCAAGCCACAGGCCATTGAGCATCAGTTAAATCCCCCGAAGAATGCGGCGAATGATAGCGGGGTCGCCAGAAACGACAAACCCCGGATTTCTCCGGGGTTTGTTTTGAGCTGTCGGGCCATTCGCATCATGTGCGCCCTACTCCGTCCTGTAGGAGCAAAGCTTGCTCGCGATGCCGGCGCCGCGGTGTTCAGTTACACCGCGTCATCGTTCATCGCGGGCAAGCCTTGCTCCTACAGAAATCACCAGCACTCTGCCTTGTAGGAGCGAGGCTTGCCCGCGAAGGCGGTGTGTCAATCAACATAGATGTTGAATGTTGCGGCCTCTTCGCGGGCAAGCCTTGCTCCTACAGGGGGCGTGATCAGTTCTTGGAGATCTCGCCCGCCGGCAATTTTTCCTTGCTGCGCCAGTGCGGCAGGGAGTTCCAGTAGCGCTCGCCCTTGGCGTCGTCGTACATGCCTTCCCAGCGCGAGATAACCAGCACGGCCAAGGCATTACCGATCACGTTCAGTGCGGTACGGGCCATGTCCATGATGCGGTCGACACCAGCGATGAACGCCAGGCCTTCCAGCGGGATACCCACGCTGCCCAGGGTGGCCAGCAGCACCACGAAGGACACGCCCGGCACACCGGCGATGCCTTTGGAGGTGACCATCAAGGTCAGCACCAGCAGCAATTGCTGGCTGATCGACAGGTCGATGCCGTAGAGCTGGGCAATGAAGATCGCCGCGATGCTTTGGTACAGGGTCGAACCGTCGAGGTTGAACGAGTAACCGGTCGGCACCACGAAGCTGCAAATGGCTTTCGGCGCGCCGTAGGCTTCCATCTTCTCGATCACGCGCGGCAGCACGGTTTCGGAGCTGGCGGTGGAGTAAGCCAGCACCAGTTCATCCTTGAAGATGCGCATCAGCTTGATCACCGAGAAGCCGAACAGCTTGGCGATCAGGCCCAGCACCACGAAGGCGAAGAAGGCGATGGCGAAGTACACCAGCACCACCAGTTTGGCCAGCGGCAGCAGCGAGGCAAAACCGAAGTTGGCCACGGTCACCGCGATCAGGGCGAATACGCCGATCGGGGCGTAGTTCATGATCATGTGGGTGACTTTGAACATGCTCTCGGACACGCCCTGGAACATCTTCACCAGCGGCTCGCGCAGGTCCGATTGCAGACTCGACAGACCGAGACCGAACAACACGGAGAAGAAGATGATTGGCAGCATCTCGCCACGGGCCATGGCCGCGAAGATGTTCGACGGGATCAGGTTGAGGATGGTTTCGATGAACGCGTGTTCATGCTGAACCTCGGCGGCAGTGGCCTGGTACTTGGAAATATCCACGGTACCCAGGGTGCTCATGTCGATGCCGGTGCCCGGATGGACCACGTTGGCCAGCACCAGACCGACCAGAATGGCGATGGTGGTAACGATTTCGAAGTAAATGATGGTCTTCAGACCGATGCGCCCGAGTTTCTTCGCGTCGCCCACGCCGGCAATACCGACCACCAGCGAGGAAATCACGATCGGGATCACGATCATCTTGATCAGACGGATAAAGATATCGCCCGCAGGTTGCAGGACGTTACTGATCCACCAGGCTTTTTCGGCGCTGAAATGGTTGAGCAGCGCACCGATTGCTATCCCCAGTACCAGACCGATGAGGATCTGCCAGGCGAGGCTAAGCTTTGCCTTCTTCATATCATTACCCTTACTTCAGTTTGACTCGGGCAGGTGCGCGAACTGGAACGCTCAATGGCGGAAAAGTCTGTGCATCTGCCCCCGTATAAGGTGCCCCGAAGCGCGTGTTTACGGCTCTTCGGCAGGCGAAAAAAGGCGCAACTATTCCGATGCAAGGAAGCGACGTCTAATGCCGTAAACGCCTACCCTATGCCGAATCGGCATGAGATTTTTCAAATGAAACTAGCGTCCCAACCGGTTCGAATACGACATTTCGGCAGGCATAAGTGCCGTGAACCGGCCATCTCAGAGCAGATTGGGTGTTTTTTGCGCAGGTGGATTACGGTCGAAACTTCGGAAAATGCCTACGTTTCACAGTGAAATTGCTTATGCCAAAAGGAGGAAGTTTCTCGATATACGGTCATAAGGAAACACCGCGAAACGGTTTTGCGGGGAATATGCAGCAGGGGGAATTCAACGCAGTGCTCTAGATCAACGTTTTGCACGTTGAAGCTCTCCGCAAGTCCGTCGAGCCACTCGGGGCCGGCGAACTTGCGTCGCAGCTTGTACCTGACCCGGCCCTTGCGCAGGCACTCCATGTGCCCGTAGGTCACTCCGACCCTGAAACAGTCAGAACGTCCCGACCCCTTGGTCATGCGCCTGCCTTCCTCGGGTGGCGCAATGGAGAGAAGCAAGGCTGCTCCTCTCATGTGACGAACTCAGTACCAGTTTGGATCTTTCTTCAGTTGTTCCAACAACAGGTCCTGCATGCCCTGGTTCGGCTTCCCGAGGAAGCGGTAAGTGGCATGGCGTGTTGGCGATTTGTCGGCGGGCAGACCCGCAGGCACTTCAACCAGCATCGCGTAGGCATCCTTCTTGTTGAAGCTGAACGCCACGAGCAAGCGTTTGTTCAGGCACGTCTGCTGTGTTTCGCACAGTGGCCCGACCAGGTACTTGTCACCATCCTCTTGAACGGCGTTCATTTGTTCGGCGTCGCCCGTCAGGTTCATCACCCATTCCGGCAGACGCTCTTCCTTCTTGACCACTTTGGTCCAGGTTTCACGATACTGCGGGTCTGCGTTCAACAACTCGTTGGCCCGCGCCTGGCCATCATTGGCCGCCATCGCCATGGCACCACCGCCCAGAAGCAGGGCGGCTGCCAGTGTCTTCAACAAAACGCTCATGTTCAGCCTCGACCGCGACGGCCAAAGAAGAACGAAGCAACAAACATCACCAGGAACACGACAAAGAGAATCTTGGCGATACCCGTGGCGGTGCCCGCGATACCACCGAAGCCCAGTACGGCAGCGACAATGGCAATGATCAAGAATGTAATTGCCCAGCTCAACATGGTGATTCTCCTTACGTTTCTATTTAAAGGTGTGTCTGTGGGTGCTTTTCCCGGCGCAACGAGCGCGCCAAGTCTGGTTCTTTAGAACACCCAACGTTCCTGACGGGGCATCTCATCCACAGGCTGGGCCTGGCCGACGTCCATCATTCGCATCGGGGCGCTATCAGCCAGGTTGCTGCTGACGGCACTGAAGTGGGTCTGGGTGGCGTGTTGAATCGACAGGCGCGGCGCTTCTGGCTGCTGGCTCTGTTCCCAGCGGACGAATTGCTGGCCGCCGATCAAGGTGATCAAAAGGGCGAGCACGGCAAACAGGCCTTGCTGGATATGCAGTGGCGAGATGCGCAATTGGGCGGCACGTTGGCGATTCATCCTGAAACTCCTCCCACATTGGTGGTGATCTGGTTAGGGGCGTTCATTCCATAAATGTCCTGCTGTAACCAGACTATTGCAGCCTGCATGCCAGCTTTTCGTAAGAAAAATAGTTAATAAAATCAATTAGTTACGTAAGTGATGAAAATCGTTTCGGACGCATCCTGCACGATGGCGTCCTGAGGGTCGTGCGTAATGCACGATAGTTTTGTAAGAACTTTCAGATTTTTTGAATTGAGAGGAGGGCGTGGGTGTCAGAGATTCAGCAGGGGCATCGCCGAAATGCCGGGTTTTTTGCAAAAAACTAACAAAATCAGCCAATTAGCGAGAGGGTAAGCAGATAGCTACCCGGCCGAGGCTGGAATGGACCAGAATCAACCATGCAACTTGCCCGATTTTTCCGGGACTAACCCAACATCATTCTTTAAGGAGCGTAGGAAAATGGAATCAGCCACTGAGCATCAAGGCCGCATTCTGCTGGTAGACGACGAGTCCGCCATCCTGCGTACCTTCCGTTATTGCCTCGAAGACGAAGGCTATACCGTCGCCACCGCCAACAGCGCCGCCCAGGCCGATGCGCTGTTGCAGCGTCAGGTGTTTGATCTGTGCTTCCTCGATTTGCGCCTGGGTGAAGACAACGGCCTCGACGTGCTGGCGCAAATGCGCATCCAGGCACCGTGGATGCGGGTGGTGATTGTCACTGCACACTCCGCCGTGGATACCGCCGTCGATGCCATCCAGGCCGGCGCCGCCGATTATCTGGTCAAACCGTGCAGCCCGGACCAGTTGCGTCTGGCCACCGCCAAGCAACTGGAAGTGCGCCAGCTCTCGGCGCGCCTGGAGGCTCTCGAAGGCGAGATGCGCAAAACCAAGGATGGCCTCGATTCTCACAGCCCGGCCATGAAAGTGGTGCTCGAAACCGCTCGCCAAGTGGCCGGCACCGACGCCAATATCCTGATTCTCGGCGAGTCCGGGACCGGTAAAGGCGAGCTGGCCCGGGCCATTCACGGCTGGAGCAAACGTGAGAAAAAATCCTGCGTCACCATCAACTGCCCGTCCCTGACCGCTGAACTGATGGAGAGCGAACTCTTCGGTCACAGCCGTGGCGCGTTCACCGGCGCTAGCGAAAGCACTTTGGGCCGGGTCAACCAGGCCGATGGCGGTACGCTGTTTCTCGACGAGATCGGCGATTTTCCGCTGATGTTGCAGCCAAAATTGCTGCGTTTCATCCAGGACAAGGAATATGAGCGAGTCGGCGACCCGGTGACCCGTCGCGCCGATGTGCGGATTCTGGCCGCGACCAACCTCAACCTGGAGGACATGGTCCGCGACGGACGTTTCCGTGAAGACTTGCTGTATCGCCTGAACGTCATCACCTTGCATTTGCCGCCGTTGCGCGAACGCAGCGAAGACATTCTGAACCTGGCGGATCGCTTTCTCGCGCGCTTCGTCAAGGAATATGCCCGTCCGGCCCGGGGCTTCAGTGACGAAGCGCGGGAAGCTCTGCTCAGCTATCGATGGCCGGGCAACATCCGCGAGCTGCGCAACGTGGTGGAGCGGGCGAGCATCATCTGCCCACAGGAACGCGTCGAAATCAGCCACTTGGGCATGGCCGAACAACCGGTCAACAACGCGCCACGGGTGGGCGCCGCGCTGAGCCTGGATGAGCTGGAAAAGGCCCACATCGGCGCCGTGCTGGCCACCGCCGGGACCCTGGATCAGGCGGCCAAGACCCTGGGCATCGATGCATCGACCCTGTACCGCAAACGCAAGCAGTACAACCTGTGAGCGTCATCCGATGAAACTCGCGATGAAGTTGCGGACCCGGCTGTTCCTGAGTATTTCCGCGCTGATCACCGTGGCGTTGCTGGGTTTGTTGCTGGGGCTGGTCAGCGTGATGCAGATGGCCGGGACTCAAGAGGCCCTGGTGCGCAATAACTTCGCCACCCTCGATTTGGGGCTCAAGCTGAGGCAGACCCTGGGTGATCAACTGCTCATCATGCTCAGCGACAAGCATGACCCGGCCGCATTCGAAGCCTCCAAGCAGCATTATTTTCAGTTGCTTGATGAAGGCATCGCCCATGAGCAACCGGGCGATGGGGCTCAGTACGGTTTTACCCAAGCCAAGACCGATTACCTGAGTTTTCTCCAGGCCTACAGCGAGTCCCGCGACCCCACACATGTTTTGAGCGGCAATGAACCCCTCACGGAAAAATTCAACGCCTTGCGCAACGGCCTGATTTCCGAACACAAGCGTGCGCTGGACAACATTAATGAAACCCAGCGCAAGGCCCGCGACCGGGCGCTGCTGATCGCCGGCCTGCTCGGTTTAGTGGGGCTGGCGGTGCTGATCATCGGCTTCATCACCGCCCATGGGATCGCCCGGCGTTTTGGCGCGCCGATCGAGGCACTGGCCCAGGCTGCCGACCACATTGGCCAAGGCAATTTCGAAGTGACGCTGCCGATTTCCTCGGCGGAGGAAATGAACCTGCTGACCAAACGCTTCGGGATCATGGCCGAAGCCCTGCGTGAGCATCAGGCAACCAATGTCGATGAGTTACTGGCCGGCCAGCAGCGCTTGCAAGCGGTACTCGACAGCATCGACGACGGCTTGCTGATGATCGACCGCGAAGGGCATTTGGAGCACCTTAACCCGGTGGCACAGCGCCAATTGGGTTGGGACACCGATCGGCTCGGCCAGGGTTTGGGCTCGGCGCTGGAACGGCCTGAGCTGGATGAACAACTGCAACTGGTGCTGCGCGGCGGGACGCTGGAGCGGGCGCCGGAAGATTTGAGCGTCGAAGTCGACGGCGAGTCGCGGCTGCTGACGTACAGCCTGACCCCGGTCAGCCACACCCAAGGCCATATCCTCGGCGCGGTGATGGTGCTGCATGACGTCACCGAGCAGCGCGCATTCGAGCGGGTGCGCAGTGAGTTCGTGCTGCGTGCTTCCCATGAGTTGCGCACGCCGGTCACCGGGATGCACATGGCGTTCGGTCTGTTCCGCGAGCGGGCGAAGTTTCCAGAGGATTCCCGCGAAGCGGACTTGCTCGACACCGTGAACGAAGAAATGCAGCGCTTGATGCAATTGATCAACGACCTGCTGAACTTCTCCCGCTACCAGAACGGCTTGCAGAAACTCACGCTGGGGCCGTGTTCTATCGAAGACCTGTTGGAACAGGCCCACGGTCGTTTTGCCGGGACCGCCGCCGAGAAGGGCATCGAGTTGCTGGTAGAAGTGCAAGGACCGCTGCCGCGCTTGCAGGCCGATCAGGCGCAGCTGGATCGAGTGCTCGACAACCTGATCGACAATGCCTTGCGGCATACCGCCACCGGTGGGCAAATCCGCTTGCAGGCCCGGCGCCATGGCGAGCGGGTAATTATCAGCGTCGAGGACAACGGCGAAGGCATTGCCTACGGCCAGCAGGGACGGATTTTCGAACCGTTCGTGCAGGTCGGGCGCAAGAAGGGTGGCGCCGGATTGGGTTTGGCGTTGTGCAAGGAAATCGTGCAATTGCACGGCGGGCGGATGGGGGTTTATTCGCGGCCGGGGCAGGGCACCCAGTTCTACATGGCGTTGGCGGTTTAGGCGCGGTTACGCTTCGTCATCCAGTCGGCGGCCGGCCAATCGTCGGCCTCGGGTAATCAGTTCGATGAACTGCACGGCGCTCAACGCGTGGGCGAACAGCCAGCCCTGCCCGAACTTCACCCCTTCGCTGCTCAGGAACGCCGCTTGGGATTCGTGCTCGATGCCTTCGGCGATCACCTTCAGTTGCAGGGCCTGGGCCATGTGAATGATGTGCGGGGCGACACCGCTGCTGGCGGCGTCATGGCCCAGGGCGTCGATAAAAGCCTTGTCGATTTTCAGGCAATCCACCGGCAGGGTTTGCAGGTAGGCCAGGCTGCAATAGCCGGTGCCGAAGTCGTCGATCAGCACCTGATGCCCGACATCACGCAAGGCTTGCAGGTTTTCCCGGGCCACCACCACGTCAATCAACCCGCGTTCAGTCACCTCGAAGGCAATTTGTTTGGCCGCGACCCGGTGCAAGGTCAGCAGGCGTGCCATCACTTGGCCGATCCGCGGCACCATCACATCGCAGGCCGCCAGGTTGACCGAGATGTACAACTGCGGGTTGGCGCGAAGCAGTTGCCCCAACTGTTCAAGCAAACGTTGCAGAACGAAGTCAGTCATCTGGCGGATCTGCCCGGTGTTTTCCGCCATGGGGATAAACAGGTCGGGGCTGGTCAGCGTGCCGTCCGGTCGTCGCCAGCGCAGCAGGGCTTCGGCGCCCACGCAGTTGCGGCTGTCGAGGTCGAAGATCGGCTGATACAAGACTTGCAGTTCGCCACGGCGTATCGCGCCATGCAGTTCGGCGTCCAGGGACTGGCGCTGGCGCACCAGCAGAAACACCAGGAAACCGACGATCGTCCCCAGCGCCAGACTCGCCGGCAGCAGCCACCACCAGACCGCCGGCACATGCATGCCGGTGCGCGGGGTGATGAGGACCAATTGGTATTCCGGATTGTTGGTGGGCATGCGGTAGATCAAACGGCTTTGCGTCACCTGCAGCGCGTCGCGGCTTTTCGGTGGCCAAGGCTCGGTGGGTGGCCAGACCTGCTCGGCGCCCAGCACCGGAATCGCCCGTTTGCCGTGGTCGAGCACCACCAGCAGGCTGCTGCCGGGCGAGAGGTCGACCATGTCGGTCAGATGCCCGCGAGAAGTTGCGACCCTGAAATTGCCACGCCCCAGCATCAGTGCGGCGCGGTTTTCATCGGGTTCGGTGGTGGTGTTCAGCCAATAGCTGTAGGTGGGGCCTCGGATGTCCGGTGGGCGGATCACCGACAGTCCTTCCTGGCGGGGGCGGTTGGAGCAGATCCGCGAAGCGTCCATGTAAGCCGCTTCGTAGACAAAGCGGTAGCTGAAGCTGATCTGCTGCAACGTGGCGATCATTTCGTCGTCGCAACTGCGCAGCGGCTGGGCTTCCAGATCGTCGAGGCTTTCGCGCAATTGCCCGAACAGCTGTTCCAGGCGAGCCAGAAAGCGCTCGCCCTGGGCGTTCATTTCCTGGCTTTCATCCTGCTCGACCTGGTGCATGGCCATAAACAGGCTGCCGGCCATCAACAGCGTCGCACTGAAGACAGCAGCCAGCATCGCCAAAAACCAAGGGCGATAGAACCAGCTACGCAACCTCTCTCGAGCCGCTGCCATTTTGGAACATCCGAAGAATTACCAATGAGTTATAGCTGCTGATGGAGAAAACGCGCTGACCGTCGGGCGGGCGTCATTATTTTGTCTGATTAAGCACCAGCAGCAGTGCCGCAGTTTGCGCGTCCGGGGTGCCGTCGAAACGGGCAGGGCGGTAATGCATCTGGAAGGCCGCCAGCACATGGCGTGTTGCAACATCCAGTTCGCCGGTCTGCGGCGTTGCGTAACCCAGGCGCGCGAGCTCTTCCTGGAACCAGCCGATGCTCGGCAGTTCTGCCTCGAACTGTGCCTGGCGGCTTGCCACGGCTTGCTCGTTGGGCCAGATGCCGAGGCCTTCGGCGGCCAGGCGTTTCCAGGGGAACAGCGGCCCCGGATCGAGTTTGCGCAGGGGCGCGATGTCGCTGTGGCCGATGATGTGCCGGGGGCTGATGCCGTTACGTTTGCTGATGTCCTTGAGCAGGACGATCAAGGCCTGGACCTGGGCTTCGCTGTAGGGATACCAAATGCGGCCGGTTGGCGTGTCGCGGAAGCCTGGATTGACGATCTCGATGCCAATGGAGCTTGAGTTCAGCCATGTCCGGCCCTGCCATTCACTTTCCCCGGCGTGCCAGGCGCGCAGGTTTTCATCGACCAGTTTGTAAATGGTCGCGTCCTTGTCATCACCGATCAGGTAGTGGGCGCTGACTTCGCCGTGGGTCAACAACTGCAGCGAACGCTCCAGGGAGGCGTTGGTGTAGTGCACCACGACAAACTGCACGCGGCTGTCGAAGTTGGCGGAAGGGTGGCTGGCGTCATAGCGAGGGCCGCTGGCACAACCGGCCAGCAGTAGGAGCGACACAACGAAGGCAAAATATTTCATGGCGGAAGGCATTACGCGAAAGACGATAATGCAACAGTGTAACGTAATGCCTTGAGCGGCGACGGCAAAAGGACGACGTTAAACAAAATGGAACAATTAAGCCTCAGCCCAATTCCACCCGATTGCGTCCGGCGTTTTTGGCGCGGTACAGCGCCTGATCGGCTCTTTTAAGCACCATATCGCTATGTTCACCGGGTCTGAACGCTGCTAACCCCATGGAAATCGTCACCGTCACCCGTTCACCTTTGAAGTGAAAAGGGCAGGCTTCAATCGACGCGCGCAGGGTTTCCAGCAATTTTGCCCCGACCGCCGGTACGGTAGCGGGCATCAACAGCACGAACTCTTCGCCGCCAAACCGCGCGATGAAATCCGAGCCGCGCAGGCGTTTGCGCAACACGCTGGCGATGATTTTCAGCACTTTGTCGCCGGCCAGGTGCCCGTAGTTGTCGTTGATGCGTTTGAAGTGATCGAGATCGAGCATGGCCAGCATCAAGGTGTTGCCGTGCTGCTGCCATTCGCCGATTTCGTGCTCCAGCCGTTCACTCCACGCGGCGCGGTTGGGCAGGCCGGTCAGCGGGTCGATCAGGGCTTTCTGGCGCTGTTCTTCAAGGTGTTCGCGGAAGCCGAGGGCTTCCTGTTCCATGTGCGCGACCCGTTCGGCCAGGCTTTGCAGTCGCGCCGCGACTTCCTGCTCACGTTCGTCGCGCTGTTTCTGATGCTGGTCCATGGTGCCCAGCAGGCCTTCCAGGTGGTTTTCCAGCACGCTCTTGAGGTCATCCAGATCGGCTGCGTCCTGCATGCTGGTTTGCAAGCCATCGACCTGCTCGCGGATTTGCGTGTCCATCTCGCGCGCCGCCGAGCGGTTATCGGCGTGGCCGGCACTGGCGGCTTGCAGGTTGCTCTGGAATGACTCGAGGCGTTCATTCAGTTGTTGCAGGTAGGTTTCAAATTCGTGTTGACCGCTGTCGGTGATGGCCAGCATCAACGTGGCCAGATCGTCGAGGATCGGCAGCAATTCATACCAGTTCAGGCCATTTTTCAGGCGCTCGCGCATGGCCTCGGCTTGTGGGCGATGGCGTTCCGGCAGTGTCAGGTCATCAAGCAGGCCCAGCAGCGTGTCTTCTATGTGCTTGGCCACGGAGCTGTAGGACGGCTCCGGAGAATCCGGCAAGGCGTAGAGGATGTCGTGCTCGGGGTGTTCCGGGTCAATCGCCGCCAGTGCCTGGGCCATGGCCGACGGCAGGGGCAGGCTGTCGAGGAAGACCGGGATATCGGGCTGCGGCGTCGGGGTCAGTTCGTCAGGGTTGCTGAGCGGTTGCGCTTGAATCACGGGTGCCGGGATCATTGGTTCGGCACCAGGCTGCGGCTCTGATGCTTGAGCGGGCGTGGCTTGAGGTGGCAGAACAGGCGGAACAAACGCCACCACCTCGGGAGCCGCTGATACCTGGGGCGCCACCGGCTCGGCGGCAGCAGTGATGACTTCGGCTGCCGGCACCACCGTTTGGGGTGCGCTGGGGGCTGGCGCGGTATCGGTTTCTGTCTGGGCAACCTCGGCGGGCGGCGCCGATACCGGCTCGGCCGATTGTGGGGTCAGTGGTTGCACCGAGGGGGCGGCGACCGCTGGCGCTGACTCTTCCGCATCGCGACTGCCGAACAGCCGTTGCAGCAACCCCGGACGGCCAGGTTCGGCAGGGTTTTCCAGCAAAGTCAGGGCTTTGCCCTGCAAGCCGCTCAACTCACTGAGCAACAATGGAATCTCACGGGCCTGGCCCACGCGACCGTCCAGTTGTTTGGCGAAGGCCTTGAGCGGTCGGCTGACTTCCCTGGGCAGTGGCAATGCCTGGAGCTGTGAGACCAGTGCGTTCAGTGCCGCGCCCACCTGATCAACCCGGGTTTCGCGGCGCTGCTCGGAATCAAGCACGGCTTTTTCCAGGCGTGGCAGCAATGCCGCAAGGCCGGCGTCCATGTCGTCGGTGCGCACGACTTCGCGCATTTCCTTCATGCACAGGTCAACAGCCCGGTCGGTGCCCTCGGCCGCCAGGGTGCTGCGTACCAGCCCGCGACGCAGCAAGTCGAGCCGGGCATCCCAGCGCCGCTCGAGCTTTTCCTGTTGTTCGATGCTTTTGAGGTATTTCTCTTTCCAGCGCTGTGCGTCGTCGCTCATTCATGGGTTCCGCGAGGGGCAGGACTCAACGCGGGCAATGCATCGGCCGTGAGCGAACCCGGCAGACGAATCTCTACCGCGACCGGCAGGTGATCGGAAATCGGTTGTGCCAGCACTTCGACCTTTTCGAGGGTCAGGGTCGGGCTGAGCAGAATATGGTCCAGGCAGCGCTGGGGGCGCCAACTGGGGAACGTCGCTTCCAGTTGCGGGGCCAACAGGCCTAGATCGCGCAGCGGGGAGTTTTGCAGCAAATCGCTGGCGTGGGTGTTCATGTCGCCCATCAGCACCTGGTGCTTGTAGCCGCCGATCAGCTCGCGGATATAGGCCAGTTGCAGGCTGCGCACCCGAGCGCCAAGGGCCAGGTGCATCATCACGACCACCAACGCCTCCGGACCTTCGCCGAAGCGCACCAGGATGGCGCCGCGACCCTTGGGGCCCGGCAGCGGATGGTCTTCAATCGCCCATGGGCGCAGGCGGCTGAGCACGCCATTGCTGTGCTGGCCGAGGCGACCGAGGTTGCGATTGAGTTGTTGATACCAGTAAGGAAAGGCCCCGAGCTGGGCCAGGTGTTCGACTTGGTTGACGTAGCCTGAGCGCAGGCTGCCGCCATCGGCTTCCTGCAAGGCGACCAGATCGAAGTCGCCCAGCAGGTTGCCGATTTTTTGCAGATTGTCGGCACGCCCGGTGTGCGGCAACAAATGTTGCCAGCCCCGGGTCAGGTAGTGCCGATAGCGCTCGGTACTGATGCCGACCTGGATATTGAAGCTGAGCAAACGCAGACGACTGTCCGCGGGCAAGCCCGTCGATTCCAGGTGATGCGTGTTGACCTGCGGTTCATGCAGGCCAACGACGCGTTCAGTACCCCAGCGGCGCATGGCAGGGGCCGCGCTTAGTTGGCAGCAGCCTTGTTCGCCGCTCGCTCTTGATCGACCAGTTTGTCGGCCAGTTGCAAGGCTTGCTCGGCACCGCCGGCGGAGCCCACGTCAAAGCGATACTTGCCGTTGACGATCATGGTTGGAACGCCAGAAATCTCGTATTTCTTGGCCAGTTCGCGAGCCTGGACGATTTTGCCTTTGATGGCGAAGGAGTCAAAAGTGGCCAGGAACTTGTCCTTGTCGACACCCTGAGTCGCCAGGAAATCGGCCATCTCGTTCTTGTCGACCAGCTTCTTGTGTTCTTTCTGGATGGCGTTGAATACCGCCGCGTGAACCTTGCTTTCGACGCCCATTGCTTCGAGGGTCAGGAACATTTGGCCGTGTGCATCCCAAGGGCCGCCAAACATGGCAGGGATACGGACGAAATTCACGTCGGATGGCAGTTTCTCAACCCAGGGATTGATCACAGGCTCGAATGCGTAGCAGTGCGGGCAGCCATACCAGAACAATTCCACCACTTCGATCTTGCCAGGCACGGCAACCGGAACCGGTTTGCTCAGTTCGACGTAAGGTGCTGCGGGGGCTTCGGCGGCCTGGGCGGACATGCCAAACAGGCTGGCAGCGACGAGTGCGGCGCTGATGATCAGATTACGCATGCTTTACTCCTGGACAAATTGGGCGCGCCTCGCGCGACCTGTTTTCAGACAGGTCTTGGCGGGCATCAGTTCTGTAGTGTAACGGCAGCGGCCACAAAAAAGGGCGGCCTAAGCCACCCTTTTTATGCTTGCATCGACGGATTAATCGAGCGTTAACGTTGCAGGGGATGTCCATCCCGCGCAACGCCCGATCCGCCGGCCTTAGTGCAGGCCTTGAATGTAGCTGGACACCGCGGCGATATCTTCGTCGCTCAGCCTTTTTGCGATGGTTTGCATGGTTTTGGTGTCGCCATCGTTGGTGCGGCCGCCTTCTTCCTTGCGGAATTCGGTCAGTTGCTTGGCAACGTATTGAGCGTGCTGGCCGCCCAGGTGCGGGAAGCCGGCGGCGGCATTGCCTGCGCCATTTGGCGAGTGGCAACCGGTGCAGGCTGGAAGGCCCTTGGCCAGGTCGCCACCACGGAACAGCGCTTCACCGCGAGCCACGACTTTCGGGTCGGCGGCGCCGACGCTGCCTTTCTGGCTGGAGAAGTAAGCGGCAATATCGGCCAGGTCCTGATCGCTCAGGTTGGTCAGCAGGCCGGTCATTTCCAGTACCGTGCGCTTGCCGGATTTGATGTCGTGCAACTGCTTGTTCAGATACCGCTCGCCCTGACCTGCCAGTTTCGGAAAGTTTGGCGCCATGCTGTTGCCATCCGGGCCATGACAGGCGCCACACACTGCGGCTTTCGCCTGGCCAGCGGTTGCATCACCTGCAGCATGGGCAATGCCGGAGATCCCCACGGTTAACAGCAGACTCACGATCAATTTGTTCATCAGCTAATCCAACTACGGCTAAGGGTTAAAGAGTTATGGGCCGGGTTTACTCGCTCATCCAATGGATGATGGCTTGGTAATCCTCGGCACTGCAGTCCATGCACAAACCACGCGGCGGCATCGCCTTGAAACCCTGGGTCACGTGTTGCACCAGCGTCTCCATACCTTTCGCCAACCTCGGCGTCCAAGCTTCCCGATCGCCCTTTTGAGGCGCCATGGGGAGTTGGCCGGAATGACAGGCACCACAAACACGGTTGTACACAGCTTCCGGATCCTGTGTAGCCTGAGCGCTGTAAAGCGGCATCAAGACACCGGCAGCTAGCAGCCATTTCGTCATAAAACGACCTTTTCAGGGTAGAGAGCGTTCTGCGTTCTAGTGCGCAATCAAGGTCTATCGCTCTCGTGAACTTCATCCTACGCTGGGACAAAGCGCACACAAAATCTGCGGCATTATATACTGGCGCTACTGAAACGGAAACGACACCGCTTGCCGCGTCCATTCCCGGCGCCGCCCACATCGGAAATCCCATGCAACTCAAGAACCCCATCCTCGGCCTGTGCCAACAGTCCACCTTCATGCTCAGCGCTGCCAAAGTCGACCAATGTCCCGACGACGAAGGCTTTGAAGTGGCCTTCGCCGGGCGTTCCAACGCCGGTAAATCCAGCGCGTTGAACACCCTGACGCACGCCAGCCTGGCGCGGACCTCGAAAACTCCGGGTCGCACGCAACTCTTGAACTTCTTCAAACTAGACGATGATCGTCGTCTGGTCGACCTTCCGGGCTACGGTTACGCAAAAGTACCGATCCCGTTGAAGCTGCACTGGCAGCGTCACCTGGAAGCCTATCTGGGTGGTCGCGAGAGTTTGAAAGGTCTGATCCTGATGATGGACATCCGTCATCCAATGACCGATTTCGACCTGCTGATGCTCGACTGGGCGGTTGCCAGCGGCATGCCGATGCACATTTTGCTGACCAAAGCCGACAAGTTGACCTACGGCGCGGCGAAAAACGTCCTGCTCAAGGTTCAGTCGGATATCCGCAAAGGCTGGGGTGATGCGATCAGTATCCAGTTGTTCTCGGCGCCAAAACGCCTGGGCCTGGAAGACGCCTACACTGTACTGGCAGGCTGGATGGAGCTGGCGGACAAGGGTTCGGAGCTTGCCGAGCAATAAATCGCAGGCAAAAAAAACCCCGGACTTCGTATGGGGAGGGGGAAGTTCCGGGGTTCAAGTTCCGGACCGCTAGGGCGGGGTCCAGATATCTGCCAACACTTAACACAACATAGGAGCATCGAAGGGCTTCACCAGCCATTCAGTAACTCTGAGTGGCGGTTGACGAGATTAGTTCAGAATTTTTTCAAATGCCTTTGGAATAACCCGGCGCATTTTTCGAACTAAGCACCCTTCGAGCCCGCTTCTGCCGCGGCACTATGCTGCAGCAGAAACCTCTGTTTCAGACGGCTCAGTGAGCCTCATCCCAGTTGTTGCCCACGCCAACTTCAACCAGCAGCGGCACATCCAGCTTCACCGCGTTGCTCATGTGCGCCCGAATTTCTTCACGCACCTGATCGACCAGGTCCTCACGCACTTCCAGCACCAATTCATCGTGCACCTGCAGAATGACTTTGGCGTCCAGGCCCGACGACGTCAGCCAGTTGTCCACCGCCACCATGGCTTTCTTGATGATGTCGGCGGCGGTTCCTTGCATCGGGGCGTTGATCGCCGTGCGTTCGGCGCCTTTGCGCAGGGCCGGGTTTTTCGCGTTGATCTCCGGCAGGTACAGGCGACGGCCGAAGATGGTTTCGACAAAACCCTGCTCGGCGGCTTGGGTGCGCGTGCGTTCCATGTACTCGAGCACGCCGGGGTAGCGGGCGAAGTAACGGTCGATGTACGCCTGGGACTGTTTGCGATCGACACCGATCTGCTTGGCCAGGCCAAATGCGCTCATGCCGTAGATCAAACCGAAGTTGATAGCCTTGGCGCTGCGCCGTTGGTCGGTGGTGACTTCGGTCAGCTCAACGCCGAAGACTTCCGCGGCGGTGGCTTTGTGCACATCCAGGTCGTTGCGGAAGGCGTGCAGCAAGCCTTCGTCCTTGGCCAAGTGCGCCATGATCCGCAGTTCGATCTGCGAATAGTCCGCCGCCAGCAGTTTGTAGCCTTTTGGCGCGATGAACGCCTGACGAATCCGCCGGCCTTCGGCCGTACGAATCGGGATGTTCTGCAGGTTTGGATCGCTGGAGGACAAACGCCCGGTCGCCGCGACAGCCTGATGATAAGAGGTGTGAATCCGCCCAGTGCGCGGGTTGATCTGCTCCGGCAAGCGGTCGGTGTAGGTGCTTTTCAACTTGCTCATCGAGCGGTACTGCATCAGTACCTTGGGCAGCGGGAAATCCTGGTCGGCCAGTTCCGCCAACACGGCTTCGGCGGTGGACGCCTGGCCCTTGGCGGTTTTGCTGAGGATTGGCAGGCCGAGTTTTTCGTACAGGATCGCGCCCAATTGCTTCGGCGAGCCGAGGTTGAATTCTTCGCCGGCGATGGCATACGCCTCACGCTCCAGCTCAACCATTTTCTTGCCCAGCTCGATGCTTTGAACGCCCAGCAGCTTGTCATCGACCAGTGCGCCCTGACGCTCGATCCGCGCCAGCACCGGCACCAGCGGCATTTCGATTTCGCTCAGGACCTTGCTCAGGCTCGGGATCGCGTTGAGCTTGGCCTGCAAGGTTTGATGCAGGCGCAACGTCACGTCGGCGTCTTCGGCGGCGTAAGGCCCGGCCTGTTCCACGGGGATCTGGTCAAAGGTCAGCTGCTTGGCGCCCTTGCCGGCGATGTCGGTAAAACTGGTGGTGGTGTGATTCAGGTACTTGAGCGCCAGGCTGTCCATGTCGTGGCGGGTCGCAGTGGAGTCCAGCACGTAGGATTCGAGCATGGTGTCGAACGCGATGCCTTGCACGCTGATGCCGCAGTTCTGATCGCCACCGATGGCGCAGTTGGCCAGGATGTTCATGTCGAACTTGGCGTGCTGGCCGACCTTGAGCTTGTTCGGGTCTTCGAGGATCGGTTTCAGTGCGCGCAGTACGGTGTCGCGGTCCAGTTGCTCCGGCGCGCCCATGTAGGAATGGGTCAACGGGATGTAGGCTGCTTCGTTGGCCTGCACGGCGAACGAGACACCGACCAATTGCGCCTGTTGAGCGTCGATGCCGGTGGTTTCCGTATCGAAAGCGAACAGTTTGGCGTCGTTCAGCTTCTTCAGCCAGAGATCGAAATCGGCCTGGGTGAGGATCGTCGTGTACTTGAGTTCGGTGGCGGCGATGACTTCTTCAACCACCGGTGCGACCACAGCCTGACCGGAACGCTTGGCGTCGCGCTGGTTGTCTTCGAACCAGCTCTTGAACTCCAGCAGGGTGTAGAGCTCGGCGAGTTTGTCGTGGTCCGGCTCGCCCATTTGCAGGTCATCGAGGCCGATGTCCAGCGGCACGTCGATCTTGATGGTCGCCAGGCGATAGGAGAGGAAAGCCATCTCCTTATGCTCTTCAAGCTTGGCCGGCAGGGTCTTGGCGCCGCGAATCGGCAGGGTCGGGACGATGTCGAGCTGCGCGTAGAGCTCGGTCAGGCCGCCGTTCACGCCGACCAGCAGGCCGGACGCGGTTTTCGGGCCGATGCCGGGAACGCCGGGGATGTTGTCGGACGAATCGCCCATCAGCGCCAGATAATCGATGATCTGCTCGGGAGCGACGCCGAATTTCTCCTTCACGCCCTCCACGTCCATGCTGCTACCGGTCATGGTATTGACCAAGGTAATGTGCCCGTCGACCAGTTGCGCCATGTCCTTGTCGCCAGTGGAAATCACCACCGGGCGGTCGGCCGCCGCGCTGCTACGGGCCAGGGTGCCGATCACGTCATCGGCCTCGACGCCTTCGACGCACAGCAACGGGAAGCCCAGGGCGATCACGCTTTGATGCAGCGGTTCGATTTGCACGCGCATGTCGTCGGGCATGCTCGGGCGGTTGGCCTTGTACTCGGCGAACATCTCGTCGCGAAACGTCCCGCCCTTGGCGTCGAACACCACGGCGAACGGGCTGTCCGGGTACTGCTTGCGCAGACTCTTGAGCATGTTCAACACACCTTTGACCGCGCCGGTCGGCAGGCCTTTGGAGGTGGTCAGCGGTGGTAGCGCATGAAACGCGCGATACAGGTAAGAAGAACCGTCCACCAGGACGAGGGGGGCTTGGCTCATGAGCAGGATCAACCTTTTCGGCGGGTCCGGCGCTAGAATAGCGGGACCGTTGACGACAAAGGGACAAGGTTATCATGCGCACACTAAATCGCCTGTTGCTGGCTGGGTTGTTTGCAACCGTTCCATTGGCCGTGATGGCGGCTGACGATGTGTCAAAGGCTGAGCCGGAAGTCACGATCCACACGGAAGGGGACAAGGTCATTCAGGAATACCGCCAAAACGGCTTCCTGTATGCGATCAAGGTCACACAGAAAGGCTTTCCTCCGTATTTTCTGGTGCGCGCGGACGGCACGGATGCAAACTTCATCCGCTCGGACCAGCCGGATATGTTGATTCCGTCGTGGAAAATCTTTGAGTGGAAGTAGTTTCTTAACTTTAATCGGCGCCGCCCCAATCGCGGCGCCCGAACTGAGCAGTTTTTAACCATGTCTGTGTTCACCCCCCTGGCTCGGCCCGAGCTGGAAACCTTTCTCGCCCCATACGGGCTCGGCCGCCTGCTCGATTTCCAGGGGATTGCCGCCGGTAGTGAAAACACCAATTTCTTTATCAGCCTGGAGCAGGGCGAGTTTGTCCTGACCCTGGTTGAGCGCGGCCCGGTTCAGGAGATGCCGTTCTTCATCGAGCTGCTCGACGTGTTGCACGAGGCTGATCTGCCAGTGCCTTACGCCCTGCGCACCACCGATGGCATCGCCCTGCGTGAACTGGCCGGCAAACCGGCGCTGTTGCAGCCACGCCTGGCCGGCAAACACATCAAGGAAGCCAACGCCCAGCATTGCGCCCAGGTCGGCGAGTTGCTCGGCCATCTGCATCTGGCGACCCAGGCCAACATGATCAAGCGCAAGACCGATCGTGGCCTGGACTGGATGCTGGAGGAGGGCACGCAGTTGCTCTCGCACCTGAACGCCGAGCAAAGCGATCTGCTGCAACGGGCGTTGGACGAAATCACACAGCAAAAAGAGAAAATTCTGGCGCTGCCTCGGGCCAATATCCACGCGGACCTGTTCCGCGACAATGCGATGTTCGAAGGTACGCACCTGACCGGGTTGATCGACTTCTACAACGCCTGTTCCGGGCCGATGTTGTACGACGTAGCGATTGCCTTGAATGACTGGTGCTCGGACGAGCAAGGTTTGATTGACGGGCCACGGGCTCGGGCCTTGCTGGGCGCCTATGCGGCGCTGCGACCGTTCACGGCGGCGGAGGCCGAGCTGTGGCCGACCATGCTGCGGGTGGCGTGCGTGCGGTTCTGGCTGTCGCGGTTGATTGCAGCGGAGTCTTTTGCGGGGCAGGACGTGTTGATTCACGATCCGATGGAGTTTCAGTTGCGCTTGGCACAGCGGCAGAAGGTGAGCAATCCGTTGCCGTTTGCGCTTTGAAAGTCAAAAGATCGCAGCCTTCGGCAGCTCCTACAGAGAACGGTGTAGGCGCTGCCGGAGGCTGCGATCTTTTTTATGGGGTTACAACGACTCCAGGCACCCCGCCAAATCATTCCCCAACTTCTCCAGCACCTGCTCATACCCCTGAGCGGTCGCCGGGGTGTAGCCGCCCAGCGCATCCAGTTCCGCCAGTTTCACCGGCAGGCCGGCCACCAGGGTTTCCGCCAGGCGCGGACGCAGCGGCGGCTCGCTGAACACGCAGGTTTTGCCGACTTCCTGCAAACGCGTGCGCATCGCCGCGACGTGCTGGGCGCCTGGCTGGACTTCGGCAGCAACGCTGAACACGCCGGTGTGCTTGAGGCCGTAGGCGTCTTCGAAGTAGTCGAAGGCTTCGTGGAACACGAAGTAAGGTTTGCCTGCGATGCCGGCCAATCGAGCCTTCAAGCGCAGGTCCAGCGCATCCAGACGCTCATCGAAAGCCTTGAGGTTGCTCTGATAGCGCGCCGCGTTCTCAGGATCGGCGGCGCTCAGGTCGGCGGCCATTTTCGTCGCAATCACCCGGGCATTCACCGGCGATAGCCACAAATGCGCGTCCAGCGTGCCAGGGCGGTGATCGTGGTCATGTTCGTCGGCATCTTCGGCGTGAGACTGGCTATCTTCGGCGAAGTGACGCAGTTTCAGATCAGGCAAATCCTGCACGGCCACGGTCGGTAACGTACGACCTTTCAGCACGCGGGGCAGGAAACCTTCCATGTCCGGGCCGATCCAGTACACCAGATCCACCGATTGCACTTTGCGTACGTCGGACGGGCGCAGCGCATAGTTATGCGGCGAGGCTCCCGGCGGCAGTAATACTTCCGGAATCGCCACGCCGTCCTGCACGGCTGCGGCAATCAGCTGCAACGGCTTGATGCTGGTGAGCACAGTGACTTGGGCTTGAGCCGAACCGATCAGCAGGAAACTAGCGATAATTGCGACACAGATAGAAAAAAGTCGGGACACGATGACCACTCGAAGAGGCGAGAACGGGTAACATAATAACGTCTCTCACAAAACTCGTCGCCGCTCATGCCTAAAACACCGATTGCCAGCCGTCCCCACGACCACTCTCATTGCGTGCACAGCGCATTGTCTGAGGCCGATGCCTTATGCGCACGTCAGGGCCTGCGCCTGACCGCTTTGCGCCGGCGGGTGCTGGAACTGGTGTGGCAGAGCCACAAACCGCTGGGCGCCTACGACATCCTGGCGGTACTCAGCGAGCAGGATGGCCGCCGCGCGGCGCCACCGACCGTGTACCGCGCGCTGGATTTCCTGCTGGATAACGGCCTGGTGCACCGCATCTCCTCGTTGAACGCTTTCGTCGGCTGCAATCACCCGGAACACGCCCACCAGGGCCAGTTCCTGATTTGCCGCGAATGCCATGCCGCCATCGAGTTGCAACAGAAATCCATCGGCGACGCGATCATCCTCAGCGCCAAGGATGTCGGATTTGTCGTCGAAGCCCAGACCGTTGAAGTGGTCGGGCTCTGCTCGGGTTGCCAGGGGGCTTGATGAGCAACGCGCTGATCCGTCTTGAGCAGGTTGCCGTCACCTTTGCCGGGCAAAGCGTGCTGGAAAACATTGATCTGAGCGTCGAGCCGGGGCAAATCGTGACCCTGATCGGCCCCAACGGTGCCGGCAAAACCACCCTGGTGCGCGCGGTCCTTGGCCTGTTGAAACCGGACAGCGGCAACGTCTGGCGCAAGCCGAAGCTGCGCGTTGGCTACATGCCGCAAAAACTCCATGTCGATCCGACCCTGCCGCTCTCGGTGCTGCGCTTTTTGCGCCTGGTGCCGGGTGTGGACCGGGCGCGTGCGTTGTCGGCGCTCAAGGAAGTCGGCGCCGAGCACGTCATCGACAGCCCGGTGCAAACGGTGTCGGGTGGTGAAATGCAGCGCGTGCTGCTGGCCCGGGCGCTGTTGCGTGAACCGGAATTGCTGGTGCTCGACGAGCCGGTGCAAGGCGTCGATGTGGCCGGCCAGGCCGAGCTGTACAGCCTGATCACCCGTCTGCGCGACCGTCACGGCTGCGGCGTGTTGATGGTTTCCCACGATTTGCATTTGGTCATGAGCACCACCGATCAAGTGGTCTGCCTGAATCGCCATGTCTGCTGCTCAGGGCACCCGGAACACGTCAGCGGCGATCCGGCTTTCGTCGAGCTGTTCGGAAAAAACGCACAAAGCCTGGCGATTTATCACCACCATCACGACCACGCCCACGACCTGCATGGCTCGGTTGTCAGCGCGACCGCGTCGGCCCAACCCCACGTTCATGGAGATAGCTGCAAGCATGGCTGATTTTCTGCTCTACGCCCTGCTTGCAGGTCTGGCCCTGGCCTTGGTCGCGGGCCCGCTGGGTTCGTTTGTGGTCTGGCGCCGTATGGCTTACTTCGGCGACACCCTTTCCCACGCTGCGCTGCTGGGTGTGGCCCTGGGTTTCCTGCTGGATGTCAGCCCGACGGTGGCCGTCACCGTCGGTTGCCTGTTGCTGGCGGTGTTGCTGGTGACCTTGCAGCAGCGTCAGCCGCTGGCGTCCGACACGCTGCTGGGCATTCTTGCGCCGAGCACGCTCTCGCTGGGCCTGGTGGTACTAAGCTTCATGCATGAAGTGCGGATCGATCTGATGGCCTATCTGTTTGGCGATCTGCTGGCGATCAGCCCGACCGATCTGGCCTGGATTCTCGGCGGCAGCGCGGCGGTGCTGGGGTTGCTGGTGACGCTGTGGCGGCCATTGTTGGCGATCACCGTGCACGAAGAGTTGGCGACGGTTGAAGGCCTGCCGGTAGCGGCGTTGCGCCTGACCCTGATGTTGCTGATCGCCGTTGTGATCGCCGTGGCGATGAAAATCGTCGGTGTGTTGCTGATTACTTCGCTGTTGATCATCCCGGCGGCTGCGGCACAACGTCACGCCCGCTCGCCGGAGCAGATGGCACTGGGCGCGAGCCTGCTGGGCATGCTCGCGGTGTGTGGCGGGCTGGCGTTGTCGTGGTTCAAGGACACCCCGGCAGGCCCATCGATTGTTGTGACGGCCGCCGCACTGTTTCTGCTGAGTTTTGTCCTGCCCCGTCGAGGGGTGTAGACTTGCTCGTTTTTTGCGCAAATAGAGAGTCGCAGGAATGAAGCCGTTCGCCTCCCGTTATCTGCTCCTTGTCGCATTTTCTCTGCTGCTGGGCGCTTGCCAAAGCACGCCACCGGCGGCCACCGAGGCCCCCGATGCACGGGCCACGGCCATCGCACAACTGGAACAAAACCTGGCCAGCAGCGAGCTGGCCACCGCCGAAGACCAATTGGCCGCCTTGCAGGCCCAGTCGCCCGACGATCCAAGCCTTGTGCAATACCAGCGGCAACTCGCCGAAGCCTATCTGCAACGCAGCCAGATCGTGTTGCAAAAAGGCGATGTGAACGCCGCCGCGACCGCCCTGAGCCGTGCCCGGGCGTTGATGCCCAAGGCTCCGGCGCTGACCGGCGGGGTGAACAACGCCATCGTTAATGCGCGCAAGGCTGAGCTGGACAAGGCCGAAGCCGCGCTGATGGCCGCTGAAGCCAAGCCGAAAGCCAAAGTCATCGACCCGACGGCGCAAAGCACCACGGTGGCGTTGAACCTCACCGATATGAGCAAACTGCGTCGTCAACTGGACGCTATCGCCGCCGATGTGGTGAATTATGAATGCGCTGTAAGCATTCAAGCGCCGCGCACCCAGGATTACCCTTGGTTGGCTACGTTGCTGACCAATCGGGTGAAGAAACTGGATTCGGGTTTTGACTTGAAGCTGGAGAAGCAGATTTTGCGCAATGTGCCGGCGCAGATGGTTCTAAGCCCACGTAAGCCTTAAAAGCATCGCGGGCAAGCCATGCTCCTACAGGGTTTGTGTCGTTCACACGATTGGTGAACGGCTCGGACCCTGTAGGAGCAAGGCTTGCCCGCGAAGGCATCCTTTCTAGCAATACACCTCTCTAAGCCGGAATCGCCTTGGCCTTGGGCTCCCGCTCCCACACCCGATGCTGCCCGATCGCGGCAAAAAACGCCTTGAACAATTTGGCGTCCGCGCCAACGATCAACCCCGCATCCGCCTCCAGTTTCAACACATCCAGCAACTGCTTGGCCTCGCCGTGCAACGCAATCGCCTTCAGGTGTTTGTACGCCTCCAGCAAGTAATGCAATGCCACGCCATCACCGCTCAACGCCTTGATCGACGCCGCGCCACCCGGCACAAACACCGCATCGAACGCCACGGAAGGCAAGCCTTCCATCGACGCGTCCACCGGCAGCGACTTGCCATCGGCAGTTTTCACCGGCGCGGAGGTCGGGCCGAGCAACTTGGCGTGAGCACCCTCGGCCGCCAGCGCTTTCTTCATCGCCTCAATCGCCGCACCATCGACGCCGTTTGCCGCAAGAATCGCCACTTTCCGGGTCTTGATATTTTCTGGCAGCAGATTGGCCTGGCTCAACGCCGGGGAGTTATCCAGCGAGGTTTTGCGCACCTCGACCGTCCCGGCCTTCGGCGCGGGCAGCCCCAGATTGGCGGCGACACGCTTGGCCAGTTCCAGGTCAATGTTGGCGAGGATCTCGTTCACCTGGCGCACACGGATAAATTCACGCTCCACCTTGCCCAGCTCAAAGCTGTAGGCCGAGATGATGTGTTCCTGCTCATGCTTGCTCATGCTGTGGAAGAACAGCCGCGCTTGGGAGAAGTGATCGCTGAACGATTCGCTGCGTTGGCGGATCTTGTTCGCGTCGATGCGTTCCGGGTACGTCTCGAAACCGCCGTCCTTGGCCGCCGCCGGAGTTTCCTTCGGCCAGCCGCCATCAATCGAGTTCGGTTCGTAGGACGCGCGACCCTTGTCGATGGTGGTGCGGTGCAACGCATCCCGCTGTCCGTTGTGGAACGGCGCGACCGGGCGGTTGATCGGGATCTCGTGAAAGTTCGGCCCGCCGAGTCGGCTGATTTGCGTATCGGTGTAGGAAAACAGCCGACCTTGCAGCAGCGGATCGTTGGAGAAGTCGATGCCCGGCACGATATGCCCCGGGCAGAAGGCAACTTGCTCGGTTTCGGCGAAGAAGTTGTCCGGGTTGCGGTTCAGCACCATTTTGCCCAACGGTGTGATCGGGACGATTTCTTCGGGGATCAGTTTGGTCGGGTCGAGGATGTCGAAATCGAAGCTGTGTTCGTTTTCCTCTTCAATGATTTGTACGCCAAGTTCCCATTCCGGGTAGTCCCCGGTCTCGATGGCCTCCCAGAGATCGCGACGGTGAAAGTCAGTGTCTTTACCGGCGAGTTTCTGCGCCTCATCCCAGACCAGCGAGCAGGTGCCGGCGGTAGGGCGCCAGTGGAATTTGACGAAGCGCGATTTGCCTTCGGCATTGACCAGCCGGAACGTATGCACGCCGAAGCCCTGCATGCTGCGCAGGCTTTTCGGGATCGCCCGGTCGGACATGGCCCAAATCACCATGTGCGCCGACTCTGGCACCAACGAGACAAAATCCCAGAAGGTGTCGTGGGCCGAGCCGCCGGTAGGGATTTCGTTATGCGGCTCAGGCTTCACCGCGTGGACGAAGTCGGGAAACTTGATCGCGTCCTG
This sequence comes from Janthinobacterium sp. LPB2021202312-11-4, assembly GCF_037049705.1. Lineage (NCBI taxonomy): Bacteria > Pseudomonadati > Pseudomonadota > Betaproteobacteria > Burkholderiales > Oxalobacteraceae > Janthinobacterium > Janthinobacterium sp. LPB2021202312-11-4. The sequence continues at coordinate 59,686 of NZ_JBAGKV010000027.1, forward strand.
GATGAAAAACACCGGCATGTTATTGCCCACCAGGTCGAAGTTGCCTTCGTCGGTGAAAAACTTCACGGCGAAACCTCGTACGTCCCGCACGGTATCACCTGACCCGCGCGGGCCCTGAACCGTAGAAAAACGGGTGAACACCGGGGTTTTCTTCCCTGGGTCCTGTAGGAAACCGGCCTTGGTCAGCGCAGCATGGTTCTCGTAGGTCTGGAAGTAGCCATGGGCGCCAGTGCCGCGGGCGTGGACGATGCGTTCGGGAATGCGCTCGTGGTCAAAATGCGTGATCTTTTCACGCATGATGAAATCTTCAAGCAGCGACGGCCCACGGGCGCCGACTTTCAAGGTGTTCTGGTTGTCCGACACCTTCACGCCCTGGTTGGTGCGCAGGGCCTGTTCGGTGGCGTCGGAGCGAAATTTTTCCAGGCTGTCGAGCTTGGCGTTGGTGTTGCCTCGGTCCAGGGTATCGGTCCCGGCCAGTGCGCTTTTTGGGGTGGCAGGTTTTTTGGTACTCATCAGGCTTAAACTCCTCGTTGCGATTCCCGCCGTAGCCAGGACTCTTGAGCAATTCCCCAGGCACGGCACCGGGGGCGTTTTCGAGTTGCCTAATTAGTGACTGATGAGGTTTTTGGCCGTTCCTTTTTTCTGACCTTTGATCGCGTTATTGCCAAATGGAAGGTTGAATGAGGAATAAATGCTAATAACCTCTATACGGACAGGCTAAAATGCGCGCCCGGCTAACCGCTGATCCTTTTCCAACGCGCCCCACAAGGTTCGCTACGTGATCGAGTTTCAAAACGTCCATAAGACTTACCGCGTCGCCGGTAAGGATATTCCCGCCCTGCATCCGACCAGTCTGACGATTGAGAACGGTCAGGTCTTCGGCCTGATCGGTCATTCCGGTGCGGGAAAAAGTACCCTGCTGCGTCTGATCAATCGCCTGGAAGAATCCAGTGGCGGCAAGATCTTCGTCGATGGCGAAGAAGTGACCGCGCTCGACGCGAACAGCTTGCGGCGTTTTCGCCAGCAAGTCGGGATGATTTTCCAGCACTTCAACCTGCTGGCGTCCAAGACTGTGGCCGACAACGTCGCGCTGCCGCTGACCCTGGCCGGCGAGTTGTCCCGCAGCGAAATCGACCAGCGTGTGGCCGAACTTCTGGCCCGTGTCGGCCTGTCCGACCACGCCAAGAAGTACCCGGCGCAGTTGTCCGGCGGCCAGAAGCAGCGCGTCGGCATCGCCCGCGCCCTGGCGACCAAGCCGAAAATCCTGCTGTGCGACGAAGCCACCAGCGCCCTCGACCCGCAGACCACCGCGTCGGTCCTGCAATTGCTGGCCGAGATCAACCGCGAACTGAAGCTGACCATCGTCCTGATCACCCACGAGATGGATGTGATCCGTCGCGTTTGCGATCAAGTGGCGGTGATGGATGCCGGTGTGATCGTCGAGCAAGGCTCGGTGGCCGAGGTGTTCCTGCATCCCAAGCACCCGACCACCAAGCGGTTCGTGCAGGAAAGCGAGCAGATCGACGAAAGCGAACAGCGCGATGACTTCGCTCACGTACCGGGCCGAATCGTGCGTCTGACCTTCCAGGGCGAAGCGACCTACGCGCCATTGCTGGGTACCGTCGCTCGGGAAACCGGTGTGGACTACAGCATCCTGGCCGGTCGTATCGACCGCATCAAAGACGTCCCTTACGGGCAACTGACCCTGGCCGTCACCGGCGGCGACATGGAGGCGGCGTTTGCCCGTTTCACCGCGGCTGACGTCCACATGGAGGTGCTGCGCTAATGGAAGCCCTGATGAGTTTCTTCGCCAACATCGACTGGTTCGAGATTTGGCTGGCCACCGGCGACACAATGATGATGCTCGGCGGTTCGCTGCTGTTCACCGTTCTGCTCGGCTTGCCGCTGGGTGTGTTGTTGTTCCTGTGCAGCCCGCGTCAGTTGCTGGAGTCCAAAGGCCTCTACGCCGTGCTGTCGCTGGTGGTGAACATCCTGCGTTCGCTGCCGTTCATTATTTTGCTGATTGTGATGATCCCGTTCACGGTGCTGATTACCGGCACGTCTCTCGGCGTCGCGGGTGCGATCCCGCCGCTGGTGGTCGGCGCCACGCCGTTCTTCGCACGGCTGGTGGAAACCGCGTTGCGTGAAGTGGATCGCGGCATCATCGAAGCGACCCAGGCCATGGGCGCGACCACCAAGCAGATCATCATCAACGCCTTGCTGCCGGAAGCCCGCCCGGGCATCTACGCGGCGATTACGGTGACGGCGATTACACTGGTGTCCTACACGGCGATGGCCGGTGTGGTCGGCGCCGGTGGCTTGGGCGACCTGGCCATCCGTTTCGGCTACCAGCGTTTCCAGACCGATGTGATGATCGTCACCGTCGTGCTGTTGCTGGTGCTGGTGCAGGTGCTGCAAATGGTTGGCGACAGGCTGGTCGTGCACTTTTCCCGAAAATAAATGCCTCACGTCATCAATACATGAGCCGGCCATTCGCTGGCAGGCGCCACACGGGCGCCTCACAAGGAGTTAGCTGAATGAAAAAACTACTCGTCGCATTGGCTGCTGTAGCGGCGTTTTCCGCCCAGGCCGACGAAACCCTGACCGTCGCCGCGACTCCGGTTCCCCACGCGGAAATCCTCGAGTTTGTGAAACCGGTTCTGGCCAAAGAAGGCGTGGACCTGAAGGTCAAGGTTTTCACCGATTACATCCAGCCGAACGTCCAGGTTGCCGAGAAGCGTCTGGACGCCAACTTCTTCCAGCACCAGCCGTACCTGGATGAGTTCAACAAGGCCAAGGGCACCAACCTGGTCGCTGTGGCCGGTGTGCACCTGGAACCGCTGGGCGCTTACTCCAGCAAGTACAAAGCCCTGAGCGAATTGCCGGGCGGCGCCAACGTGGTGATCCCGAACGATGCCACCAACGGCGGCCGTGCGCTGTTGCTGCTGGCGAAGGCGGGCCTGATCAAGTTGAAGGATTCGAACAACATCCTCTCGACCATCAAAGACATCACCGAGAACCCGAAGGACCTGAAATTCCGCGAACTGGAAGCCGCGACCATCCCGCGCGTGCTGACCCAGGTCGACCTGGCGCTGATCAACACCAACTACGCGCTGGAAGCCAAGCTTGATCCGTCCAAGGATGCGCTGGTGATCGAAGGCAACGACTCGCCTTACGTGAACATCCTGGTGGCCCGTCCGGACGACAAGGACAGCGACGCGATGAAGAAACTGGTTGCGGCGCTGCACAGCCCGGAAGTCAAAGCGTTCATTCTCGAGAAGTACAAAGGCGCGGTATTGCCGGCGTTCTGATCTGAAGTTTTAACGGAAATGATCGTTCCCACGCGTAGGAACGATCAGCGAAAAGGGGACGCCACGAGCGTCCCCTTTTTTGTGCCTGAAACACCGACCCCTGTAGGAGCCAGGCTTGCCGGCGAAGGCGATTTCACTAACGCCTTCGCTGGCAAGCCTGGCTCCTACAGAACAGCGTGGTGCTTAGTTGCGTTTGAGCATCACCGGCAGCTGCGCCACTAACTTGGTGTTGTTCAACGGCGCACGAATGAACCCCCGCTGCGTGCCGTCCGGCCCGATCACCGCGAGGTTGCCGCTGTGATCGACCGTGTAATTTGGCTTGCTGGTGTCCGCCGGGATGAACGGGATGCTCACGGCGTTGGCCAGTTTCTGGATGTCGTCCACTGAGGACGCGGTCAGGCCCTGGAACTGCGGATCGAAGTAGCCCAGGTACTGCTTGAGCTGTTTGGGCGTGTCGCGGTTCGGGTCGACGCTCACCAAGATGATCTGCAACTTGGCCACCGCTTCTGGCGGCAGTTCGCTTTTGATCTGGCGCAGTTGGGCGAGGGTGGTCGGGCAGATGTCCGGGCAGAAGGTGTAGCCGAAGAACAGCAGGCTCCACTTGTCTTTCAACTCGTTGACCGCCACTGGTTTGCCGTCCTGATCGGTCATCGTCACGCTCGGCAGGGTACGGCTTTGCGGCAGCAGGATGATGCCGGCGTCGATCAGCGCCGTCGGGTCGCCCTGGCCTTTGCCGGACAGCACTTTGTTGACGGTCAGGCCCAGAACCAGCGCGATCAGGGCGACGAGGATGAAGACGGTTTTCTGAGTTCGAGTCATAGGTTCAACAGTAAGTAGTGGTCTACGAGCAGGGCGATAAACAGCAGGAACAAGTACCAAATAGAGTACTTGAAGGTGTTGATCGCCGCGTGCGGCCGAGTGCCACGGTACAGCACCACGGCCCATTGCAGAAACCTCGCGCCCAGACCCAACGCACAAACGAGGTAGAGCACGCCGCTCATGTGGATTACATACGGCATCAGGCTGACCGCCAGCAGCGCGAAGGTGTAAAGCAGGATATGGACTTTGGTGTAGTGCTCGCCATGGGTCACCGGCAGCATCGGAATGTCAGCCTTGGCGTATTCCTCTTTGCGGTGAATGGCCAGGGCCCAGAAGTGTGGCGGGGTCCAGGCGAAGATGATCAGCACCAGCAGCAACGGTTCGGCGCCGAGATGGCCGGTGGCGGCGGTCCAGCCCAGCAGTGGTGGGGCTGCGCCGGCGAGGCCGCCGATGACGATGTTCTGCGGCGTCGCGCGTTTGAGGAAACCGGTGTAGACCACGGCATAACCGAGCAGGGACGCGAGGGTCAGCCATGCGGTCAGCGGGTTGGTGAACGCCAGCAGCAAGGCCTGGCCGAGCAGCGCCAGCACCAGGGCAAAGGTCAGCGCGGCGGCCGGCGACACCCGGCCTTCCGCCAATGGCCGCTTGTGAGTGCGCGCCATTACCGCGTCGATGCGCCGGTCCACCACATGATTGACCGCCGCCGCGCCTCCGGCACACAGGGCGATCCCCAGATTGCCGAACACCAGCACCGTCCACGGCACCCCGGCGCGGGTCGCGAGGAACATGCCGACCAGCGAGGTGATGAGCATCAGCACCACCACTTTCGGTTTGGTCAGCTCCAGGTAGTCGCGCCAGATCGCCTGACTGTGACGTTCGCCGATCAGAGTCGCCATGGCATCTCTCCTTTTATTGTTATGGGCCCGGCGGAATGTTTACGCGGGCTGAAGCGCCAGCGCGCAGGGGATTGCTGCTTGACCCGAACCAGACTGGTTCGCGCGTGATAATTGACCAGCACCATGCTCAGCAACAGCGCCGCGCCGCCGGCGTTGTGGGCAACGGCAATCGGCAGCGGCAGGTGAAACAGCACGTTGCTGATGCCCAACGTGATTTGTGTGCCGAGTGCGATCAGCACCAACCCCGCCAAACGGGTCATGCCGACCACTTTCAGTTGCCAGGCCAGGCCCAGCAGCACCAGCGTCACCAGTAGCGCGCCGATGCGGTGGGTCAGGTGAATCGCGGTGCGGGCATCGCTGTCCAGTTGCCCACCGAGGTAATTCGGGCCGATGTGTTGGGTCAGGTGAAAACCGTTGGCGAAGTCCGCCGGCGGCAGCCATTGGCCATGGCAGGTCGGGAAGTCGATGCACGCTACCGCCGCGTAGTTGGAACTGACCCAGCCACCGAGGGCGATTTGCAGAATCACCAGCAGCAACCCGGCCGTCGCCCAGTACTGCAAACGCTTGGGCACGGTTAGCGCGGGCATGACGCCGGACAGTCGCAACGTCAGCAGAAACAACAGACTCAACGTCGCAAACCCACCGAGCAAATGCCCGGTCACCACTTGCGGCCAGAGCTTGAGCGTCACCGTCCACATCCCGAACGCCGCTTGGGCGAACACCACGCCGAGCAGAAACAGCGGCAACTTCACCGGTTGGCCCGGATGCTTGCGATGCACCCAGGCGCGACCGGCCAGCACTGAAATCAACAACCCCAGGGTGCCGGCGAAGTAACGGTGGATCATCTCGTTCCAACCCTTGTGGGCCACCACGGGTGTATCGGGGAAATGCAGCTCGGCATGGGCCAGTTGGGCTTCGCTTTTCGGCACGCTGATAAAGCCATAGCACCCCGGCCAGTCCGGGCAGCCGAGGCCGGCGTGGGTCAGGCGAGTGTAGGCGCCGAGCAACACCACAATCAGTGCCAGCAGGGTGGCAAACAGCGCGAGGCGAAATCCAGGTTTGGCCATGACGATGCCCTTATCCGATGTTCGACAGTTTCAGCAGATGACGCAGATCGTTCAGCAGGTCCTTGCCCTTGACCGTCGGGTCGTAGCGCAGCACCAGATTGCCGTGGGGGTCGATGATCCACAGTTGCGGGGCGGTCTTGTCGCTCGTGGTCTTGCTGAAGGTGGTCAAGTCCATTGGGTAGCGCTGCAATTGCGGATATTCGCGGGTCAGCTTGGCTTCGTAATCGGCGGTCAGCGGTTGTGCCGCCGCTAAAGCATGGCTGGCGCGGGACGCATCGCGGCCGAGGCCGATCTGGATTTGCCGCGCCAGATACACCAGTTGCTGGCAATCCACCGAGCAATCCTTGGGCGCGGTCACCAGCATCTGCCAGCGGTCCTCCTCGGCCTGCACGCCGAGGTCGGCGCGGGTCTGGCCGTTGCCGATCAGTTCGCCGTGATAGCTGCGACCGTCCGGCACCCAGAAATTCAGTTTGTACATGCCGGTGGCGAGGATCATCGGACCGATCACCCCGAGCAGGATCAGCAGCAGTTGCAAGCGACCCTTGCGCCGACTCGCCGGCGTTTTCGCCTCAGACATGCTGGGTGGATTCATGGCCGCTCCCATGGTGTTTCTCCTTTGCGTTGTGCCAGCCGAGGTAGATAAAAAGGCCAAGCAGGGCGATCGCCATGGCGAACCACTGCACGGCGTAAGCGATGTGTTTTTCCGGCCCCATGGCCACCACCGGCCAATCGGCCTGGTAGGACGCGGGGCCAGTTTCTTCACGTAATTCGTAGGCGAAGCCTTCGCGGTCGAGCGCGGCCCAGAGCTTGGCAGGTTCGACGGCGGTGATGAGTTTTGGCCAGGTCGAGGTGCTCGGGTCGGCGTGGAGCTGGAAGGTCGCGCCGGGGGACACGTAGACCCAGGCGTCGATGCTCAACGCTTCGGTCGGGGTCTTGAATTGCGGCGGTGTACGGCGCTCCGGCCAGGGCAGCCAGCCGCGATTGACCAGCAGCCAAAGCCCGGTGGCCTGATCGTGAAACGGTTGCAGCAACTCGACGCCGACTTTGCCGTTGCGTTGGCGGTTGTCCAGCAACAGGCTGTGCTCGGCGTCGAACTGACCGTGCAGGCGCACCCGGCGAAAGGCTGGGTCCTGGGTGTTCAGCAGTTCGGAACTGGCCATCGGCTCCGCCGCCCGGCGCTCGGCGTAGCTTTGCAGCAGCGCGCTTTTCTCCGCGCCACGGCTCAGTTGCCAGAAGCCGAGCGACACCAGCAGCGGCAGCAACAGCGCGACCACAATCGTCGGCACGATGCCCGGCCGAAAGCGCTTCATGACGCCGCCAGAAAGTCGGTCATCGCGATAGCTATACTCAACTGCATCGCCTGTCCCCCGGAGTCTCACCATGCTCAAAGCAGCCATCGTCCTGATGCTGATTGCCACGGTTGTCAGCCTGTTCAGCGGCCTGTTTTTTCTGGTCAAGGACGACAGCAGCTCGAATCGCCTGGTCATCGCCTTGAGTGTTCGGGTTGCCCTGGCCGCCACCACCGTCGGCTTGATCGCCTGGGGTTTCTACAGCGGCCAGTTAGTCTCTACGGCGCCTTGGTAACGCCTCAGAGCACGTAGACGAAAACGAACAAGCCGATCCACACCACATCCACGAAGTGCCAATACCAACTCGCCGCCTCGAAGCCGAACTGGTGCTCGTTATCGAAGTGCCCGCGCATGATCCGCATCAGCATCACAAACAGGATGATGGTGCCGATGGTCACGTGGGCGCCGTGGAACCCGGTGAGCATGAAGAACGTCGCGCCGTAGATGCCCGAACCGAGGGTCAACCCCAGTTCGTGATACGCGTGCATGTATTCTTCGGCTTGCAGCGCGAGGAAGCCGCAGCCCAGCAGAACCGTGATGGCCAGCCAGATTTTCAGCGCGCCGCGATGACCCTTTTTCAAGGCGTGGTGGGCGATGGTCACGGTGACGCTGGAGCTGACCAGCAAAATGGTGTTGATCAGCGGCAGGCCCCAGGGGCTGATGACTTCCTTGGGCGGCGGGAACAGTTTCGGGTCCGGGGTGTGCAGCAGCGGCCAGGTGAACTGGAAGTTCGGCCAGAGCATGTGCGCGATGCCTTTCGGGCCTTCGCCACCGAGTGCTGGGCCGGAGATGTGCCGCACGTAAAACAGCGCGCCGAAGAAGGCGATGAAGAACATCACCTCGGAGAAGATGAACCAACTCATGCCCCAGCGAAACGAGCGATCCAGTTGCGGGCTATACAACCCCGCGCGGCTTTCCTTGATCACCGTGCCGAACCAGCCGAACAGCATGTAGGCGAGGAGCAGGCCGCCGACGAAAAAGATCAGCGGGCCGTGGGATTCCGGCCGCGCCGCCTTCAGATCGTTGAACCAGGTGCCCAGTCCGTACACCGTGACGAGCATGCCGACCGTGGCGATGATCGGCCATTTGCTCTGGGCCGGTACGTAATAGTGTTCATGAGTTGCCATTTATTGTTCTCCTTATCGGGCACGCTTAACGCCTAGCCACCGGTGCTTGCAGCAACAGCCACGGGCGGATGACGTGCGGTGATATCGAACAGCGTGTAGGACAGCGTCAGGTGCTTCACTTCCTTGGGCATGTCACGGTCAACGATGAAACGTACCGGCATCTCGATCCGTTGACCGGGCCGCAGCACTTGCTGGGTAAAGCAGAAACATTCGGTCTTGTGGAAATACGCCGCCGCTTCGCTGGGCGCGATGCTCGGCACGGCTTGGGCGCTCATCGGGTGATCGGTGGGGTTGTAGGCGACGAAGATCATCTCGTTCACCGCTCCCGGATGCGCCGTCAGCTCGTTGCCCTTGGGATAGAACTCCCAGACCATGTCGGCGTTGTTCATCGACAGAAACTGCACCCGCACCTGGCGCGAGGTATCGACCACTTGCTCGCCTTCGTACTGCCCGGCGGTCTTGCCGTTGATGCCGAAGGCCTTGCACATCACGTCGTAGATCGGCACGAGGGCAAACCCGAACACAAACATCGCCACCACTACCATCAGCAGGCGTGTGACCAGTTTTTTCAGCGAGATCGAGTCAGCCATGATGTCTGCCCTCACCGCCTAACCCTGTGGGAGCGGGCGTGCTCGCGAAGCAGGCGCCGCGGTTTAGCAGGCAAACCGCGTCATCGATCTTCGCGAGCAAGCCCGCTCCCACAGGAGTTACAGCGTTCATTTCACTTCCGGCGGCGTGGTGAAGGTGTGATACGGCGCCGGTGACGGCACGCTCCACTCCAGGCCTTCGGCCCCTTCCCACGGTTTGGCCGGTGCTGGCGGGCCGCCGCGGATGGTCTTGATCACGATGAACAGGAAGAATAGCTGCGTGGTGCCGAACATGAACGCGCCAATCGACGACACCATGTTGAAGTCGGCGAATTGCAGGTTGTAGTCCGGAATCCGTCGCGGCATGCCCGCCAGCCCCACGAAGTGCATCGGGAAGAAGGTCAGGTTCATCCCGACGAACGACAGCCAGAAATGCAGCTTGCCGAGGGTTTCGTCGTACATGTGGCCGGTCCATTTCGGCAGCCAGTAGTACGCCGAGGCGAAGATCCCGAAGATTGCCCCCGGCACCAGCACGTAGTGGAAGTGCGCGACCACGAAGTAGGTGTCCTGGTACTGGAAGTCCGCCGGGGCGATGGCGAGCATCAGCCCGGAGAAACCACCAATGGAGAACAGGATCACGAACGCTACGGCGAACAGCATCGGCGTCTCGAAGGTCAGTGAGCCTTGCCACATGGTGCTGGCCCAGTTGAACACCTTCACCCCGGTGGGCACCGCGATCAGCAACGTGGCGTACATGAAGAACAACTCGCCCACCAGCGGAATCCCGACCACGAACATGTGGTGCGCCCAGACGATAAACGACAGGAACGCGATGCTTGCCGTGGCGTAGACCATCGAGGTGTAGCCGAACAGTGGCTTGCGCGAGAAGGTCGGGATGATCGAGCTGACGGCGCCGAAGGCCGGCAGGATCATGATGTACACCTCGGGATGCCCGAAGAACCAGAACACATGCTGGAACAGCACCGGGTCACCACCACCGGCGGCACTGAAGAAACTGGTGCCGAAGTGGATGTCCATCAGCATCATCGTCACGCACCCGGCCAGTACCGGCATCACCGCGATCAGCAGGAATGCGGTGATCAGCCAGGTCCAGACGAACAGCGGCATTTTCATCAGCGTCATGCCGGGGGCGCGCAGGTTGAGGATAGTGGCGATCACGTTGATCGCGCCCATGATCGAGCTGATGCCCATCAAGTGGATGGCGAAGATGAAGTACGTCACGCTTTCCGGCGCGTAGGTCGTGGAGAGCGGGGCGTAGAAGGTCCAGCCGAAGTTCGGCCCGCCGCCGGCGGTGAACAGGGTCGAGATCAGCAGGATGAACGCCGCTGGCAGCAGCCAGAAGCTGAAGTTGTTCATCCGTGGCAGGGCCATGTCCGGGGCGCCGATCATCAACGGGATCATCCAGTTGGCGAGGCCGACGAAGGCCGGCATCACCGCACCGAAGACCATCACCAGACCGTGCATGGTGGTCATCTGGTTGAAGAAGGCCGGTTCGACGATTTGCAGTCCGGGCTGGAACAACTCGGCCCGAATCACCATGGCGAACGAGCCGCCAATCAGGAACATGGAAAACGCAAACCACAGGTACAACGTGCCGATGTCCTTGTGGTTGGTGGTCAGCACCCAGCGCATCAGGCCTTTGGCGGGGCCGTGGGCGTGGTCGGCGGCATGACCATGGTCATCGATGACAGCACTCATGGCCGTTCTCCTGAGAACGAATGGGCTGGGCAGGCCGGGGCACGCTGCCCCGACCGGTTCCTTACGTATGCAATAGGCCGGGTCATTTGCTTTCCGCCTGTTTCAGCTCCAGCACTTCTTTAGGAGTGACCATGTCGCCTTTGTTGTTGCCCCAGGCGTTACGTTCGTAGGTCACGACCGCCGCGATATCGACTTCCGACAGTTGCTTGCCGAACGCCGCCATGGCGGTGCCGGGCTTGCCGAAGTACACGCGGTGCAGGTGGTCTGCTTTGGGGCCGGTGGCAATCGGCGAGCCCTTGAGCGCCGGGAACATCGGCGGCAGGCCCTGGCCTTCAGCCTGGTGACAGGCCACGCAGGTGGTGTGGTAGATCTTGTCGCCGCGCTCCTTGAGCTCGTCGAGGGTCCATTCCTTGGTGGTCAGCTCTTTGAGTTGCAAGGCTTCCGCCTTACGATCGGCCAGCCACTTGTCGTAATCGGCCTTCTCCTTGACCTCGACCACGATCGGCATAAAGCCATGGTCCTTGCCGCACAACTCGGCGCACTGACCACGGTAGATGCCGGGCTTGTCGACCCGGGTCCAGGCTTCGTTGACGAACCCCGGAATCGCATCGCGCTTGACCGCGAAGGCCGGCACCCACCACGAGTGGATCACGTCGGCGGAGGTCACCAGGAAGCGCACCTTGGCGCCGATCGGCAGCACCAGCGGCTTGTCGACCTCGAGCAAGTAGTGCTCGCTTTTGGCTTCCTTGTTGTGGATTTGATCCTGGGGCGTGGCCAGGTTGCTGAAGAACTCGACGTCCTGGCCCAGGTATTTGTAGTGCCACTTCCACTGGTAGCCGGTGATCTGGATATCGATATCCGGCTCACTGGCGTCGTACATCTTGATCAGGGTCGCAGTAGCGGGAACCGCCATGGCCACCAGGATGATGAAGGGCACGATGGTCCAGAGGATTTCGACGGTGGTGCTTTCATGAAATTTTGCGGCCACCTGCCCGGTCGAGCGGCGGTGGACCATCATCGACCAGAACATGGCGCCGAAGACGATGATGCCGATCACTACACAGATCCAGAAAATGGTCATGTGCAGGTCAAATACTGCGTGACTGATTTCAGTCGCTCCCGGCGCCATATTCACAGTCCAGGCGGCTTGCGCCTGGCTGAAAATCGACCACAACAGGAGGCCCATCCAGACATGTGGATGTCGCATCATTGCGGGTTCCCCTTATCGTTCTTGTTATCCCGCCGGCTTTCACCAGCGGCAAGGGAGCGGCTTTTTCAGACTACGAACTTGAATCGCCGGGCCTTGCTGCTTATGCAGTCGGGCGTCATCAGCTAACTCCATTCAGAACCGAGTATAGACAGCGACTGCGACCTCGCAACGCGATGGCGTAAATCAGCTGAAACAGCTTCTACTTGCGTTGCAGGGCACGAATGGAGAAGGATGCAGACGAGTGGTGGCAAATCGATATAACTGTGATGTCTCAAGGATGAAATAATTATGACAAAACCGTCTTAGGAAATTTCCTAAGCCAGCTAAGTTATGTCTTCCCTATTTCACAGCCTTTGTTTCCTGGAGTTTTCATGAACACCGCCGCATTGCGCGAGCAGATCCAAAAAGCCCAACAACACGAGGCCGAGACCGGCCTGTTAACTCGTCAACTGGAAACCCAACTGCCGCACCTGCACGCCGCCATCCAATTGCCGGATGTCGATGCCAAGGGCGTGATGACCCGTTTTGTGGCCGCTTACATCGAGCAAGTGCCAGACCTGCTGGACGCCGCCAATGACGTCGCGCGGGAAGCGGGCATCGAATCACAGATCAAACCGGTGCTGAAAATCGCCGAGCAGTTCTTCCTCCAGCCACCGGCAATCATGACCGGGCACATTGGTCTGGACGGTTTGCTGGACGAAGCGTATCTGGCGCATCGGTTGGTCGAAGAGGTCAATGACCTGTACATCAAGCATTTTGGCCAGCCACTGATCCCCTTGGACATGACTGTCGCCAACCTGATTGCCCACCAATTGATCGGCGAAGCCTTCGCCAACCAACTGGATGAGGCGGTGCATCACGCCGTGGACGAGATGCTCAACGAAGAAAGTTTCGCGCTGGAGTCGGTAGAAGCCTACCGCGAGAAACTCAACAGCCCGGACACCGGCGCCGCGTGGAAACGCTGGCCGTGCCTGTCGCGTCAGTTGGGCGTGGGCCTGGAGCTGGATCAGCCCGCCGCGTAACGCGACACCCCTGTAGGAGCGAGGCTTGCCCGCGAAGGCGTCCTCAAGTACGCCAAAAGCTTCGCGGGCGAGCCTCGCTCCTACAGGTTGTTTTTTATCCCGTGGAACCTACGCCGCTGGTTGTGCGCAACCGCCCTTCCAACCTGCGCTTCAACCCCCGCGCTTCAATCAACAACGTCGACCCCTTGGCCGCATTCGCCCGGCCCCACTCTTCCAGCAATTCCAGACACGAATGGTCGATGTAGCTCAGGTTATTGAGCGGCACATGCACCGTCGAACCCGCAGGAATCGTCCCCAGCACCTGAGTCAGCGCCGGCACCTTGAGAAACGTCGCGGCCCCGATCAAACGCAGCTCCATTTCGCCGTCCTTGGGCAGATCGATCAGGCTGATCTTCAACCGCGACGCCTTCCAGGCCAGTTTGGCCAGGGTCAGGCCGAAGCCAATCAGCACGCCGGTCAACAGGTCGGTGAAGATGATCGCCAGGGCAGTCGCCGCGTAGGTGAACATCGGCATCCGGCCATAACGGCCCAGGCCGCGAAAGGCCTTGAGGTCCACCAGTTTGAAACCGGTATAGACCAGCACGCCCGCCAGGCTCGCCACCGGAATGCTTTGCAGCACACTGGACAGCAACAGCACGAACCCCAGCAGCCACAGACCGTGAAAAATCGTCGAGTAGCGCGTGGTCGCACCGGCCTGAACGTTGGCCGAACTGCGCACGATCACCCCGGTCATCGGCAACGCACCGAGCAAGCCGCAGAGCATGTTGCCTACACCTTGCGCCGACAATTCCCGATCAAAGTCCGAACGCTGGCCGTTGTGCATGCGGTCCACGGCCGCAGCGGAAAGCAGGGTTTCGGCGCTGGCGATGAAGGCCACGGCAAACGCGGCGATCAGCAGCGTCGGGTCCGCCAGGTTGAGCAAGTCCGCCGGTTTGAGCCAGTCGATGGCTTCTGCCAGGTTGGCCGGGACTTCGACGCGTTTGATCTGCAAGGCGAGCATCAGGCTGGCCACCGTCGCCAGGCCTACGCCGAGCAAGGCGCCGGGAATGAATCGCAGGGAATGCGGGCGGAATTTTTCCCACAGCCACATCACCGCAATCGTCGCCAGCCCAAGCAAACCGGCCTGCCAGCCAAGGGACGGCAAGGCTTGAGCCACGGCGCTCGGGAAGGCTGCGAGGTTATCCAGCCCCGAGGGTTTGGGCACCGCATCGAGCATCACATGCACCTGTGACAGCACGATCAACACGCCAATGCCGGCGAGCATGCCGTAGACCACCGCTGGCGCCGTCACCCGGAACCAGCAGCCCAACTTGAAGCGCCCGGCCAGCAGTTGCAGAAAACCGGCCAGTAGCAGAATCGGCCCGAGCATGGCGATACCGTGCTGGCGCACCAGCTCAAACACCAGCACCGCCAGACCCGCCGCCGGGCCGCTGACTTGCAGCGGTGAACCGGCAATCCAGCCCACCACCAAGCCACCGATGATGCCGGTGATCAGGCCTTTGGCCGGCGGCAACCCCGAGGCGATGGCGATGCCCATGCACAAGGGCAGGGCCACCAGAAACACAACCACCGAAGCCAGTAGCTCCCGTGGCAGAACAGCTTTCAATTGCGCAGCACGCATGGGGATTCTCCCGACGTTTTTTTCAGGCATGGCAAAGCCAGGCTGCCTGATCGGCAGCCTCGGCTAAACCACACTTAGGAGTTTTTAGAAGCGCGCTTTGGGCGTCGCCACCGGAATCGGATGGCTGCCATCCAGCGGCAGGAAACAACCCTGATCCGCGTCATACGCTTTGATTTCGCTGGTTTCGATGCTGTAGACCCAGCCATGGATAAACAGCTGACCGTTGGCCATGCGCGAGGCCACCGAGGGATGCGTGCGCAGATGCTGCAACTGGGCGATCACATTCTCTTCGGTGAGGATGTGCATGCTTTCGCTTTCGTTAGCGCAGTGACAGTTTTCCTGGACCATGGTTTTCGCCACTTCGGCGTGCCGCAACCAGGCTTTGACCGTGGGCATTTTTTCCAGGCTCTGGGGGTTGAGGACCGCGCGCATGGCGCCGCAATCGGAGTGCCCGCAAATGATGATGTGTTGCACGCCCAGGGCCAGCACCGCGTATTCGATGGCGGTGGAAACGCCGCCGTTCATTTGCCCATAAGGTGGCACGACGTTGCCGACGTTACGGGTCACGAACAGGTCACCGGGGGCACTCTGGGTGATCAGTTCCGGCACGATGCGCGAATCGGCGCAGGCGATGAACATCGCTCTCGGGCTTTGGGCCGTGGCGAGTTTCTTGAAGAGCTCTTCCTGCTGCGGGAAGACCTCGTGATGAAAATGCAAAAAGCCGTCAACGATATGCTTCAGCGCTGCATCGGCGGATTCCGCCTCGGGAAGCGCTTGCGCCGACGCAGCCAGCGGCTGTTTATCCTTGTCACTCATAATTCATCCTCTTTGACGGAGTTGGGGGAAGTGTCCCGTTTTGTCCGATATGAAGCCAGTGGCTGTTTAAAAAACATCCAGGTCGAAAATCCAGACCCGTCAGTCACTCGATGAACAAGGTAACGGCCGAAACTTAACTCAAACTGAATCAAGCGCTCTAGAACGTGTGTTCCAGCTCACAAAAAACGTGACTGGGTGTTTGCCGCTCTTCAACCATAGGCCAATTATCTTCAGATCAACGACATTTGCCGCCCCGGCGGACAGAAGGCGTCGCAGTCCAGATTAAACCCTTCACGACGATTGAGCCCCAGGCGTTTGATGGTTTTGGCAAAACGCTGCGCCAACAGGTCGGCGAACGGCCCTTCACCGCGCATCCGTGCACCAAAGCGACTGTCGTAGAGTTCGCCGCCACGACTTTGCCGGATCAGGCTCAGCACATGGGCGGCGCGCTGCGGATAGTGCGCCGCCAGCCATTCTTCGAACAACGGTGCCACCTCCAGCGGCAAGCGCAACATCATATAGGCCGCGCTCTGGGCCCCGGCGGCATGCGCCTCGGTGAGCAAGCTTTCGAGTTCGCTGTCATTGATCATCGGAATCATCGGCGAACACAGAACCCCCACCGGAATCCCGGCCTCGCGCATCACCCGGATCGCCCGCAGCCTAGCCTTGGGCGCGGCGGCCCGGGGTTCGAGGATGCGCTTGAGTTCGTCGTCCAGGGTGGTGAGGCTGATCATCACGGCCACCAGGTTTTGCTGGGCGAGTTCAACCAGCAGGTCCAGATCTCGAAGAATCAGCGAACCCTTGGTGATGATGGTTACCGGATGCCGGTAGCGCAGCAGCACTTCCAGGGTCTGGCGGGTGATTTTATGTTCGCGCTCGATGGGTTGATAAGGGTCAGTGTTGGACCCCAGATTGATCGGCGCGCATTGATAACCGCGTTTGGAGAGTTGTTCCTCCAGTACATCGGCGGCGTTGGTCTTGGCGATCAGCTTGGTTTCGAAATCCAGACCCGGCGACATATCCCAATACGCGTGGCTGGGCCGCGCATAGCAGTAGATGCAGACATGCTAGGCTATACGTTCCACCGCACCGGGTTGACTAAATAATGACCAAAAAATGCTTTCCCTACGTTCGCTTTTCCTCGACCCGGCAAGAAGACGGCAGCACCCGAGCACGCCAAAACGAGCTTATAGACGCTTTTGTGTCCAAGCACGGGCTAGAAGTGGATCGACACCTTGAAGACGCCGGTACGTCCGCATATCACGGTAAAAACGCCGGTTCGGAAGGTGTTTTGGGTAAATTCTTGAAAGAAGTGCGAATGGGCGAAATCGACAAAGGTTCGTATCTATTAATCGAAAACTTCGATCGGCTTTCAAGAGATAAAATTGTCCGCACAAATAAAATTTTTACCGATCTAATTTTTTCCGGAATCAAGATCGTCATTCTTGATAAAGATAAAATTTATGAAGAAGATAATCTAGATTTTGCAGACTGGGTCAACGCTCTTTTAGAATTTGAGCGGGCAAACGTCGAGAGTAAACGAAAAAGCGATTTTTCAAGCAAGGCATGGAAATTTAATCGCGAAAAAATGCGAGCCGGTGAAATCGTTACTAAAAAAGTGCCAACGTGGTTGAAAGTCGAAAATAATGCTTTTGTCATTGATCATGCAAAAGTCGAAAGGATTAACACGCTTTTCAAATTGTCATTGTCGAAAGGTCTTCAAGAAGCAACGCGAGAATATAACGATCTATACAGTGAAAAGCTCGCTATTCACCAAACCCAATACCTATTGTCTAACCGCAAATTGATTGGCGAGCATTCTCCGCAAAAAATTCACTACGATGATGTAGGTCAGTTAAAACGAAAAGACGAAGGCGATTCGATTCCAAATTATTACCCGGCTGTCGTTGATGAAAAGCTTTTTTATCAAGTTCAAGAAGTCATCAAATCAAGAAGACCTTTCGCGGGTAGATACTCTAATCAACGGTATAACGTCTTTCGCGACCTGATTTATTGCAAATGGTGCGGTGGCACCATCCGCTATATGAATAAGGGCGAAAGGGATTATTTTATTTGCACCAATTCAATGACCGGAAAATGCGACTTAAATAGCCATTTTGGTCAATTGTCTATTCGTGGCAAAAAACTGTTTTCGATGTTCTTTGCTTTCACAGACGGTTTGAATGTTTCTGCTTTGCTTGAAGAAAACACGAAGGCCGTAGATCTAAAAACAGAAGTATCAAAAATGAAGGCAAGAAGAAATCAAATCAGTAGCAGATTAGATGACTTCAAAATCGACGTAAAAAATATGGTTATGGAAAGTAAAACCATT
Source organism: Janthinobacterium sp. LPB2021202312-11-4 (assembly GCF_037049705.1). NCBI lineage: Bacteria > Pseudomonadati > Pseudomonadota > Betaproteobacteria > Burkholderiales > Oxalobacteraceae > Janthinobacterium > Janthinobacterium sp. LPB2021202312-11-4. The sequence continues at coordinate 77,562 of NZ_JBAGKV010000027.1, forward strand.
CCTTCTACATACAATGAGGTGATTGCAGATCTAGAAAACAATCGCATTCATCTGGATCAAGAGATTGAACAGAAAACAAAAGAACTTGAAAAAATTTATATGTCAGAAAAATCGTTCTCGAGTTTAAAAGATAATGACATCAGTAGTATTATCTATGATCGATCAGAAGACGCTATTGAAAAACGTGTGAGATACAATAGCGAGCTTAAAAAAATCATCACTTACATTCGCATTGATTTTCTTAATAACACACTAGAAATAGGGTTCTTTAATAATAATGTGCGGTTTGTTGATGGAGATGGACGCACCCTAGAATATCCTCTTGATTTTGAACCCGCAGAATTTAAACCCGAAGAAATAGAACGCTACGATCTTGAAGCTGGCTATCAATCACAAGAGTAATAGCCCAGCAGTAAAATCTAACCATCAAACGTATTAAATTGAGGCCGTCTATTTATAGATGGCCTTTTTTATGTCGGACGTTTTTGTCGGACGTTTTCAAATTTGTCGGACGCTTTAAATGTCGTGCACAAATGTCGGACACTCTTGAAAACATTAAAATATATGATACAACTTTTATAAGGAGTTCTAAAAGAACAGGCAAGCAATGGAAACGTCCGACATTTAACTTCGTTAAATTTGTCGGGCACAAAAAAACCTTCGGTCTTTTTTGTTCCGTTTCCTACTTGATTTTCGCACTTCGTTTGAAAATGTAAAAGCAAAAGCAATACCCCTGTAATGCTTCGACATTACAGAAAAATCAAAAACCTAACCATGAGGATTAAATGAGTGATAAAGACAAATTAAGAACCTGCATCAAATGTTGCCAACTCAAAGCAGTTAAAAATAGCCGTTGGTATATAGAAGCTTGGCTTTGCATGGACTGCTATGCAGCCTTGGCAAAGAAAAAGAACAACGGACATTCGTCCGGCGTTAAAAATAAACCATAAACATGAGGAAAATTATGACAGACAAAAAAGACACGAAAGATTTCGATTTTGAAGATAGCAATGATTTTGACTTTGGTGATGAAGTCACAAGTAACTTTGAAGAAATCCTAGAAACAGATATTAAAGCCGCCAACAACTTACGTGAAAACGTTATTAAAAAACAAAACACGATCAACGAAAAAGAAGTTGAAAGGCGTGCGATTGAACAAGCCAAATATGAAAAATTTACATCAGAGCTTGCATCAATTAACGACCCTTATGATTTAGAGCAATCCCATCAAGTATTCTATTTTCTTTCTTGCCACATGGATATTTTGAGCGATAAAACATTTTGGGCATTTGATGGCATTGAACATGGAATGACTGAAACAGACCAAATCATGTATTTCACATGGGCACATTTGGCAGTTTCGAAATCTACAATTGACAACAAGTTAAAGCTTTTAATTATGGATTTGATAAATTCCTACATTGCCGAAACGGTTTATGGAAAGCTAGCTTGGAAAATCGTTTCATCATTATGAGTAAACACGAACAACAGGCCACGGCCTTTGTTCACCAAATTAACAAACACAAGGAAAACATGACTAATCAAAAATACCCTAACAGCCTCGACTACTCAAATCTAACTCAGACAGAAAGACGAATAGTTACAATCATAAGGCTTTACAGAGAAAAACACGGAATGAGCAGTTTTAGAAATAAAGAAATCATTGAGCGTTTTATAAATGCCGACCCTGATAGTAGATACTTTTTTGTTTTAGATGCACTGGATAGGATCAAGAGTAACGTAAAAATTTCGGCAAATATAAAAGGTTGGTTTGTCGATAACTTGGAGAGAGAAAATAGCTCAATGCTTAATCAAGATTGGGCAGATATAAATTAACACAACGAACAACAGGCCCCGGCCTTTGTTCACCAAATTAAAATAAACCCCGATCAGGAGAAACATGGCACAAGATAAAATATCAATAAGAATTTCAAAAGAAGACATGCAAAAATTCAACGAACTCGCTTTTAGTCTTTCAATGACTAAAACAGCAGTAATCAAGAAGATTGTTAATGACGGATTCGCTCAAACAGTCGAATACACGAACCCTACGTTACTCGCCTCTTTCGATAAAATCGAAAAAATGCTTGGCTCAATCGGCACCAACTTAAACCAAATGGCTAGGAAGGTGAACGCCGGGGCGACATTCACAGAGCAAGACGTGAACACTCTAAAACAAATCATCGCAAAGTTTGACGCTCTTGAAACTGTAGTAATCGAAAAGGGTGTAAAAACGGTGATTAAAAAAAGAGGTTCAAAATGATAAGAAAAATCAATAGCAAGTTGTCCGATAGTGCTGGCATCAGTGGCACTATGAATTACGCATTAGAAAAAGCCGAATTAGTAGACGGTAGCGAAGCCAAATTCGATGGCACCAGTATCAAGGACTATAACAAGCTAGGCGTTAAGAAATTCAATCAAATCAATAATAAATTTGAACCTAAAACCGGAAGAAAACAAGAAGTTCTTGCCATTCATGAGGTGATCAGCTTTTCCCCAAAAGACAACATAACAAATGAACAAGCATTAGAAATTGCTATGTCAGTTTGGAAAGAAGCCCTTGATTTAGACAATAGAAAATATCGCGTAGCTGTTCACGATAAAGACGATAACGGAAAAACCCACGTCCATTTGATCTGGAATAAACGAGATAACAAAGGTAAGCCCTATGAGCAGAAAAACGATTACGAGCTATTCGAAAAGCTTTGTCATCAAGCTGAATTGAAACACGGCCTTGAAGAAGTAAAAAACAGAAAATACCTAAACCCAAAAATGCCTACCAATCCACAACCGTCAAACGAATACAGGCTTGAAAACCGTGGGATAAAGTCAGAGAAGACAAAATTTAAAGAAGCGGTAAATGCCGCAACTGATAAAGCTATGACCGCTGGCGAGTTCCTTGAATTTCTTGATAATGACGGCTTCACATTGATCACTAACGGCAACAATGCCTATTCCCTGGAGAAGGACGGCCAGATCTTCAAAGCGTCTGAGATAGGAGCGTCCTACAAGCTCTTAAAAGCCCGTTTTGGCGACGATCCGGCATTTGGTGACACGCTTGCACGTCTGGGAGTGAAAACGGCTCCTATACGTGAGATGGGCAGCATTGGCGGCGATTTTCATGATGAGCAATCAGCGATCACAGAACAGAGGATCAAGAAATCTAATCGTGTGCTAGATACTCGATTCGATACGCCTGACGGTCATGACTTTTTTTATAAAGACACGAACAAGAAAGCTTTTGAATATAGCCCATTGCTAGGCCGTGCGACATTCAACACTAACAGCCCATTGGCTATTAAAGCTGGATTACAGAAGCTCACTGAAAAGGGTAAACCGCAAACCTTGCACCTATCAGGAACGGACGATTTTAAGCGTGCTGCATGGCTTCAATTCAACATGATGGGTTTAGATAAAAAAGGTTATTCGTTAAGTGGTTTTACACCTACTGCAGTAGACAAAGCACAGCTTGATAAAATGAAGCTTGAAAATCCGGCCTTTAAGAAGCCAATTGTAGAAAACAACATAAAAGCTTTATCAACTGAAAAACCTACTGAAAATCCGGCATTCAATAAGTCAGATACAAACAACAAACCTTCGTCTGCTGATAAAGAAAAACCGGTTGAACCAAAATCAGGTAATGAAAAAGCCAGTCCTTTCTTAGAACACAATGTAAGACGATTGCTTGACGCCCCAAAACCAGACGATACCCAAGCTGAAAAATCATCGAAAATGGGGGCGGCTGGTTTGTTAGATGGTTTGGCTAGTGCTGCTCTTGATGTGTTCGCAGTGCATGATGCCCAAGGCCCGATGCAAGAAATTCTTTCAGAAATGCGAGTGCTTGACGCTCAGAACAAAGACAGTCAAAACCAAGCAGAAAATGAACAGCATCAAAACGAAAGACGAAGACTTCAAAAATTTACACCCAATTAAAAAAAAAGCCTTCTTGGCGTTTTCTTGTTTATGAGCATGTCCCGTAATAGTTAATAAATACCATGTCAAAGCCACGCTGTAACATTAAATTGCCTGTTGACTCCGCATAATCATTGTTAGGTGAGCAGCTAGCCCCTCTTGATTTTGGAAAATTAAGCGTTAACTGGCAACCGTCTCTATATTCGGGCGTAGGAACGGGGAAAAACATACTGCTGAATTCGTGTGAGCTATAAGAAACATCTGGATAATTAGAAGCTAGAAAAGCAACCGTTGGTTGTATTTTTTCATTACAGATTTCAGCAGGTGTTTTTTCTACTTCTGGTAATTCGAGTTCACCAATGAATTTAATGCTGTGATCAGGTAGCGAACCGCTCAAACTTTGTTCAAGGGGCATACGTATAACGTAAGCCGCATTAACAGACATTGAAGATAATAATGCGATTATTAAAAGTAAAAGTCTGATCATTGTGATACCTCGTTAGTTTTGTTTGTTTTGTTTTCTCTGCTTTTTGCCTCTCCGCACAATTCAATCAATACGTAAATTCCGAGGCATTGAGCGGCAATCAGATAGTATGATGGTATAGAGTGCAACGAACAATTTACTGCGAGGAATATAGAATTGAGCAATGCACACAATGCGATTGCTGTTAGTAGTGCTACTTTTGTTGATGTTTTCATTTTAAAAAATATGTTGTTAATATTATTATATATAATAATATTAAAAAATCAAATGCGAAAAAAAAGCCCGTTTTCGGACTTTATTGTTTAAGTTGTTTTACATGCTGCTCAAATAGATTTTGGTAAATTTTATTATGCTTGTCTTCAATCGGTTTTAATTTTGCTTTACGTTCTGCTTTCACGGCATCTGTTAAAGCTGGTGTACCTACAACATCTCTATATTGAATATGGACTTCTCTTAACTCTGATCGGTATCTACACCATTCCGCTTCTGACCAGCCCGGAGTTGCTAGGCTTGAAAAAGTATCAAAATATTCGCACATTTCTTCTGCCATCAGTTTGATGCCAAATATACACTTACCCCCTTCAATCTCTTCAACGTCCAGATAGTTTTTTGCGTTATCACCGATAATGCTTGAAGCTTTTTCGTAAAAGCGTGTTACGCAATTATCTATTTCTGGTATTGGTTTATATTGATATTTCGGCAAAGCATCCGCCCTTGCTTGGTCTTCGTCATGTTGACGCGACCACTCTCTGTCTTCTTCTTCTTGCTCTGCGTCCAAGTCTTGAATATGTTGCAAATGTTTTTGATAATTCGCTTTGTTCTCCGCTTCTATTTCTGATCTTGTGCAATTGCTATTTAAGCACTTACCTGACCAAATAAATTTCGATGTTGAATGGTCAGCAAAAGCATTAACTGAGAATAAAAGCGTTAAAAGTAATATCGTATTTTTCATAATTTCCCCGGTCGTTGGTTAAAAGTTAATTCCTATTTTTTCAAGCGTATCAATGGCCATCATGGCGGTGTGCGGTATATCAACAATCAAAGCAGAAGCGAACATTGTTATGATGGGTTTGCCGTAGCCGCTTTCCTTTGATGATCCATTTGACACTTGTGCAATCCCATACGCACCCACCGCAAAATAAATCAATCCAATAATTTGAAAAAGTCCAATAATTATTTGGATATTTTCCAAGAATTTTTCGGCTGTGCCTCCGCTCGAAAGCTTTTCTATTCTGGCTTTTAGTTCACCTGTAAGGCCCGATACTTCTGTATTCATACATGCGTTATTTATTGCACCTTCGGAGACGACAAAACAGAAATCCCCGGCTTTAAAATAGGTATTCCCAAACACACCAATGGCTAATGTGATGTTCATAAGAACAGCCCCGACAATTAAGTAAACGAGCGGGACACTTTTCCCCATTTTGCCGCCCTCATCGGTAAGCAATTTAAGCTTGTATCCACCCGAAACAAATAGGATAAACCCGATCAAGAAAATTACGAGTTTGATTAGTCCAAGGTTGGCCGAAATCAGTTCAACCCGAGCGGCAGTAGCATCACCGTCAGCGAATGCGACGATAGGAAGAAAAAGCAGTGTTAAAAAAGTTATTACATTTCTTACATTCATGGATCTCCTGATCGATGTTAAACCGTTGGCGGTTTTTGTTCATTTGGTTTGTTTTTTGGTGCTTTTTTGTTTACTACTTCGTCCATCACTTTTTTCACAGCAACAGCGGCTGGCATACAATTTATTTCGCTGAGTATTTCTTTCGTAAAAGGGTTATATTCAAGATCCCCCGAATTCATTTTATGTTCGATCAAATCGCTGCTTTCAACTGACGCAATAGCCAAGATCAAAATTTGACGCAACATAGCCTCGTTGCCTCCTTCACTGATAGCAGTGCCTAGTTTCAACGCTACGAGCTGTCTAACGCGATCATTGGTGATCGTTGGCAATATGCTTTCAATCTGCTTAATCAAGCCTGCAGCGGCTAGGCTGACGTGCTTTAAATCTATTTCTCTTATCTCTTTTATGTCCATTCTGAATCTCCTTCATCTGTTAATTTTGGTTGTTCAATTTCTTCTACAATCTTAGGTTCTTTTATTTTCTTGAAAACTGGAATATTTAACGCCGCGATAGCTTTCAAATTCTTTAAAGTCGGGTATAACGATTTATAAGTATAATCAACATCAAATTGAATTGTTTGCTGTCTTGGGTTGTCATTCTTTCCTTCTTTGTCCAACGCTTTAATTTCTTTAAACCTTGTAATCAATCCGAGATCTTGAAGCTCTTTATTGGTGTCTCTGATTTTTTTGATAAATTGCTTATCGGGCATTTTATCGCTGTTGATGTTGAATCTTTCTTTCAACATATCAACACTGAAATAATTGGTTGTGCTCTTTCTGTTGCAAACGTAAAGCACGTATAAAATGCGTTGATATTTTGACAGTAATTTTAAAATTTCTGGATTGAGTTCATAAAGTTCTTTAAGGCTTCCGAAAAACTCAATAAAGAACTTCGACACCTCTATACGCCCTTTTGTTTTGGTCAATTTACCATCTAAGAAACTGAAAAAAGTGTGCTCCCATTCGCCGTCAATTTTCTCTTCATATTTGACGTGAATATTGCTTAGTCTTTCAACTGACTTGATGAAGGTCTTTAAATACTGTGCCCTATTAACTTTTTCAATATTTAGTTCGTCCATCATTTCTTTTGTTGTGAACTCTATTGATGTGCTATTGCTGTTTAAAACTCTTCTTAAAATAAATAGGAAAATGTCGAAATCTTTTTCGATAGTCAATTGAGCGTTTTTTATCTCAATATTTCGTGTGTTTTGATGTTTAGGAACCATTATAGGTTCATCAGGTTTTTCGCTGTTGTTTATGACGTTAAAAAGCGGCAACACTAAAAACAGTCTTGGGACTGATGTAAATGTTTTTAACGCTCTAACTTTGCGTGGCTTACCGTTTCCGCCTGTAATCTCTCTTAATCTATATTGCATGGTTAATGTTTTCCTTATTCTTTCTTATATTGAACCATTAAAAAAAGAAATTACAAGATTGAAACAGGAAAAACTTAATAAATTGCGTTAACCATACTTTAATGCTTTTGAAAAACTCAATATTCTAAGTATAAACCGCTCGAAAAAATAAAATGCGTTAACCGAAAACGTAAAAAACGAGGGTTTTAGACGTTAAAAAATAAAATGCTATAACCCAGATTTTTAGATTTCCCTTATTCTTGCGGGCTTTTTTGAACATTGCAGGAGGGTATAAGATATTTACTTCGTAAATGTTTTTATTAATATAATATGAGAGCAGAACGTCAAAACCATCTGGTGGATCTAAAATCAAAAACTTTTCTGGTTAGAATCTAGGCACTTTATTTTGACATTTTTCGATGAATGATTTTACAATCCATTTTTTGATCAATGGAGTGAATAGAAATTGATACTTGAAGGCATCGCAAGCGACACCGAGATCGTGCTAAACACCCTCCACAATCAATGGTCGAGAGATCCGAGAGACGGAAAAGCCCTAGACTGCCTCCATTTCGATGAATATTGTATAGAGCGGTTAGAGATCAAGAATGGCATTAATATGGGCCTATTCAGCGTTGAAGCGGCTTTAAAAGCGTCATTAAAGCAATATGTCCCATACGTAACACTTTACGTTTTAGGTCTTAGAGCCGCTGAGGTTGAAGCTCCACAAAGTCTAGAAGACTTTAAAGAATCAATTTCAAAAAATGTTGATGATAATTGGCCTGTATATTTCAAACGGATAGAAAGAGAATATGGCCGGTTTGTCGTTTTTCTGTCGTCTGATGCCAAATTTTACAATTGAAGGAAAATCGAAAAATGTCTAAATTGCTTGATCTACTGGCACAGCAAAAACAGCTTGAAGAGCAAATCAAAAGTCTTCAATCGAACGAGCAAGAAGCAAAGGTCATGAAATTTGTTGAAGAGCTTGAAGCCCTTCGCAATAAATACGGCTATAAGGTGCCCGATTTTATCGACGTGGTGCATTCCCTTCACGGCGTTAAAACAGCCGCTAAAACACCTACAAGCGTGAGCGTGAAGACACCCAAGGTGGCGAAGCCGCAATATAAGGTCGTGGTTGATGGTGTTGAAGTGGTGCTGAGAGAAGCCTCACAAGGCACTATGAAGCCGGATCTTGAAAAGGTTGTGAAGGCCGCAGGCTTCACTAAATACAAAGATTACGTTGCTGACCTGATCAAGAAAAACAAGGTTAAGACATTCGATGACCTGATCAAGAAACTGAAAGGCGTTCCTGTCACTGCCTGACATTTTCCGCGAGAAATTGAAGCCCCTTGATTGGGGCTTTTTTGTGCCTGTTGGGTTTAGGCCCTTTCTTTTGACAGTTTATTTTTCAATAAAATATCGTCAATTTTATTTTAGAAAATCTTGCAAATTATTGAGTTTTGCCATTTTTGTGATGGTCTTATTTTGGCTTAGATAAGCCATTAATTACGTGTCAATAGCAGATTGAAAATATATTTAAAGTCGGACATTATTTAAAAATATGGTTAGACAATAAGCCCTATGCACTTAACTATTTAGGCCCTTTCTGTTGACTTCTTCTTTTTATGTGTTTTCATTTAAGTAACAACACAGAAAGGAGATTTATGAAAAACATCAAAAAGAAATTTAATTTGGTTGATTTGGCATCAGAAGTATTCTACGGATGTGCATTACTCGGCGTTGATACAATTTTCAAAAATAGAGAAGAAGACACAACAAGATTTTTATTAATCAGCAAGTCAACATCGTCAATGAACGTTGCTAATTATGTGCTTGACGATTATTTCAAGTCAGAAGAATACGAAGACGCCACACAGAAAAAAATCCACTTGTTCGATCTGGACGCTCAATTTGACTATGACTATTCAGTAATACAAATATGCAAAACAAAAAAATACAAGGCGATTTCTAGGATTTCAACTTGTGAAAATTATGCGAGATTGATTGATAAGAATGAGTTAGTCGCAATCAACAATGTAAACATTGATCCGGTTCATAGAGAAGCTTTTCATGAAGCGATGACGCCAAGGGATTTTTTCTTTTTCAAAGAATTGAAATATGAATATAGAATAACGATCAGGATCGTAAAAGATCGCAAGGTAGTGAAAACGTTAAAGTGTAATTTAGGCCATTTGACGCTGATAAAAACATTGAAGCCATTCGACTATCAAGAGACAGAAAGCGAAGAGATAAAAGCCACAAGACCATCATTGTTAAACCCTGTTTACACAATTGATGGCGTTGATGTAATGGTGACGTTTAACGACACGAACAAACACTATAAAAGTCTAGTAGACATGATGAGAATCTAAACCAGCCCGAAAGGGCTTTTTTAACGTTAATTTTCCGTTCTAATCGACTACCCCGCAGGGGTAGCCTACATTCCCATAAAGTAATTTTTCCGTTTTCTTTCCATCTACGGTTTGTTGTGCTTAGGCCCTTTTTCTTGGCTTTAAAAAGCATGTGATTTTAAAGCGAAGCGACCACCAGAATAGGCGAGCCACCGCACGCCCAACGCGAAGCGTGCATTGAGGTGTACGTCTTAAACCGGGTTATTACACGGTACAAGAAGGGTTGGCGATTTTTCACACCGGTACGAGTCCCAGCGTTCAAAACCACCCTGATCGAAACGTAGGAGTTTTTAACGCATCATTGGCCGGGCGTTCAGCAACCGGGCCAATACCCACGGAGTGAGAAAGCATCTGGGCACTCGACAAGCGTAAACCTGTCGAGTCACTGCCCATCGTCTTGGGAGTTGAGATAGTTGGCGATTACATCACCATGACATGCCGCAGGCTTGCAGTGGCAACCGAGCGTCTTACCTCTGAGCTTTTCGATGTTTTCATCGAATTTTTCGGGTAATTTCAAAAAGCGTTTTTCGAAATCATAAGCAAACTTGGCTATAACTTCGTCGCGTGTGCCTTCTTTACCCATCTGGTAAGGATTGCCCCACAGGGTTCCCCTACCGATGTAAACATCATAATTGTCACCGTTGTCTTTGTTAGACACTTTGGTGATTCTCAAATTTATGATTCTTGTAGGTATTTCTTTTTCCCGTAAATCATTATCGAGTATGAAGAAACAATTTCTTTCTTCATCTTGAAAAAGAATAGCGTGTGTGACTTCCTTCAATGCTTCTTTATCTGAGCTGAACGGGATTGCAGGTAATCCCTTAGACTGTGAATATTTTTCGATAAAACTATTTTCATCAGATACGAAAATCAGCTCTACTTTTTCAAGAGAGCTGATAATTCTATCGACTTTCCTTTCAAATTTCGAATATGAAAGGAAGTCGATAGGATAAGCAATTAAGACTTTTGCATCTTTACTCATATTAAATCTTTGACAACCGCATCAGATTGATCCCACGCTTGCTTGAGATAATTCGCAACCAGCCGCCTATGGCACTGATGCGGCTGATGCTCACTGCATAACAAGCACCCTTCATCAATAATTTCAGGTTTTACGTGTTTTTCAATATTTCGCTTCGCCATCAGATTTAGGAATTTATCCTCATACTGCTGCCAAGAAATTTCCTTTTTTTGATATGGCGACAAGATTTCTTTCGTGGGTGCCAATTCTGGCAAATGCACGTAATCAACGTCACATAATTCTTTTAGGAAATATTTCAAGTCATCTCTTTTTGCAAACCCTGAGAGCTGTGAAATATTATTCAATCGGACGTCAACAACCCGCTTTGTGCCTGATAGTTTTATCAAAGAGAAAAAGCGTTCTGCTTTTTTCTCGGTAAAACCGATTGTAAAAATTTTCATATTATCCCCTGAAAATCTCTGCCACGATTTTCGTCGTGTTTCCATTGGCAAATGGTTCGCCTAAGCTGATTGTCATTGCTTGGATGTTTTGCATTTCATAATTGCCAATACCACGGCCACGAAAATGATCTTGTGCCCAAAGATCTGTGGTTGTTAACGCATATTTGACGCCATTATAGTGGAAATTAAGGCGTATTTTGATTTTATCATCTCGCTCTTTTGCAACGGATACATTCAAATGTCCGCCATCCGGTTGAACCATTACAAGAGACGACGGTTGGTCTAGGGCTATACGATGCCCCGAAATTTTATCGTTTTCACCGTATTCACTGCTGTCACCATTACTCCAAAGAGCGTTTGGAGCATCAATCCATTGGTGTATATTTCTTTGATCGAGCCTGCCCAACTTTATCCATCCGGTGCCGGATACTATTAAATTTTCATGCTGGAAGGTATCAGGTTCCCGGACAGTAAATTCAATACGAATAATGTCCAATATTTGAGCAAATTGATTTTGGCCATAATTCATTTGAGCAAATGTAATTTGTCTGTGGCCTACGGTTGGACTTACCGGCCTGATCCATTCGCCAGAGCGGTCACCACCGTATATTTTTCCCGCGATGCATCTCCCTCCATGCTTCCACGAGTTTGCAAGACAGACCATATCTAATGTGTGCGGCATTGACGTACCCCTTCCGTGATGGCGATGTGCTTCACATACTCGCCTGACACACTGTACCTATCAACCCCCGTTTCATGGACTCTACTAGATTTTGGAACCTATCGCTGAACATACGCAGCCGTGTTCGCAGCCACGATAGGGATTGATCGAACGGTCGAAGGGCAAGTCCGGTGAGTTATTGCGGGTGATGATGGTTTTCGCCGTCTCGATTCGGACTTCGGTGCCCTGAGTGACCGGCGCTTCCTGATACCAACCGTCATCCTCGGCCACCGAACGGCTCGGCGCGAAGCGGTTGTGCGGGTTGGCGGCGGTGCCGCGACCGCGAGGTGGGAGAGGAGTGGACATGGATGGGTGCTCGGTAGCTGTATGGGTATACAGTACATTGCGTTCAATGCCCGTGTCAGCACCGTTCGGCGTTTCGCCACTTTTGCTTGCGCAGGTTATGCCAGCAAATTCCTAATGGATGCCATGCCAGTCTCTTACATACGTTAGGACTATTTGTCAGAGGCGAAGTCGACCTGTGACGCTATGCCACAACACCAATAAATAAATCGAGGTCATAGGGTAGGTATTCTTTAATGACAGAGGCAATTTGCCTAGTTTGCTCATTAGTCAGCGGTAACTCACCATCGGCTTCAGCGGCAAGACTCTCCCATCCCAGTATATCCATTACTGTTTTTTCAAATTCAGGCTTTATATCAAGCTCATATTTCAGCGAGCTGTCTTCAAAGTGGTCGGACAGGAATCCTGTGATAAACAGGTTCATAGCTGCGGCCTCCAAATTTTATGCTAAGACGCTAATACAGATATCAAACTCACTTGGTATGGGTTTTCCGAGCACATCTTGAATCTTCCGGGCTTGCGCTGCTGTAAGTTCAATAACGCCATGTCTCACGCCATCTTGAAGGGATTCCCAGCCAACCAAATCAAGTACGATCTGATTGAATTCTGGTGCTACGTCCAAGTCAAATTGCACAAATTCATTTTCGTGACCTTCAGGGAAAAAACCTTCGATGCATAAAAAAATAAATGACTCCTAATACTCACTGATTTCGTTGAAAGAGATGCTGTTTTTATGTTCTCTTCAAATAACAGTAGCTGCTCGCCTTATTGGGCTTTATCGCCCCCATTCGGGTGATCAGAGGTCCTCAATATTGTGTTGTAGACTCTCGCCTAGGATTACCCCGATATCGACTCCTGTTAGGTTTGCGATTGGCAGGTAGTGCTACGTCTCAACGCCAATAAATAGCTTAAGGTCAACTGGAATTGACTGATTGACCAATAAAGCAATCTGCTGAGCCTCCTCAGTTGTTAGCAGCCACTCTCCGCTGGCCATTTCGTTGAGACTTTTATGTCCGAGAAGTTTAACTATCTGGTCATTAAAAGAAACATTCAGATCAAGTTCAAATTTAAGCGAATCATCTTCGGTACTGTCACGCAGGAATCCGCTAATACAAAGGTACATAAAAACTCCTATTTTTCTACTTTTCGACCGGGTTTGGCTGGCTTTGTTTGTTCGCCCGTGACAGGGTCAAACTCTCCTAAGTGCTTTCCTTGTTTATCGTACATTTCAACAGCCCCGTGCTGACTATCCCACTCGTAAATACGACCCTTACCATCCTTCCAACGTCTGCGAGCCCCACCGCCACCTCGGACTCTTGTTTTAAAGTCGACTTTCACCGCATCAGGAAAGGCTGTTAGCC
>NZ_JBAGKV010000028.1:0-86074 GCF_037049705.1 Janthinobacterium sp. LPB2021202312-11-4
CTAGAGAACACCGGGGGCCGGGTTTTTATTCGATTCAGTACGAATCGCGCCCCGGCAGCATCCGGCGCAATGTGCCGTCCCGCAGACCGTAATGGTGAATCAGCGCCATCACCGCGTGTACCCCGGCCAGAATGATGATGACCCAAGCCACTTGCTCATGCAGACCGCCGAACACCGACTTCATGCTTTTATCAAAAGTCATCAGGGTTGGGACATCGAACAGCCCAAAGAAGTTGAACGGTTCGCCCTGGGCCCAGCGAAACAGAAAACCCAGCACGATCTGGCTCAACAGCAGCAGATACAGCGCCAAATGGGCAGTTTTAGCGGCAATGTTCATGACGCCTTTATTAATCGGCGGCAGTCGGCGGCCACGGGACAGGCGCCAGAACAACCGACCGATGACAATCACCGCCAGCAGGATGCCGCAGGATATGTGCACCGATTGCAGCCCTTTGCGCAGCGGCGTGCCCTTGGCCAGTTGATCCCAGATCAGTGCACTGGAGAACAGGAAAATCACCAACGCGGCGGTGAGCCAATGCAGGCTCATGGTCAGGCGATCGTAACGTGTCGGAGTGTTCATGGGCTTTCCTTATGGGCGATGGGCAGTGAACACCGCTGTGTGAACAATTATTCATTTCTTTGTGCGGTTCTTTGCACGGAAAGCATTAAGCCAGACGCTATGCTCGACAGCATTGATGTGTATCGGGAGAACTGCCATGAGAGAACACATTCACCATGCTGCCGCCGATGGCTACAAAACCGGCGCCGACACCTACGTGCGCGGCCGCCCGGATTATCCGCCGCAAGTGGCCGATTGGCTAACAGGCACATTGGGCTTGAATGACGACAAAACCGTGATCGACCTCGGCGCCGGCACCGGCAAGTTCACCGGACGGTTGGTTGCTACCGGGGCGCAGGTGATTGCCGTCGAGCCGGTACCGGAAATGCTTGAGAAATTGTCCGCCGCTTATCCTGATGTGCTGGCGGTCAGCGGCACCGCCACCGACTTGCCGCTGCCGGATGCTTCGGTGGATGTGGTGGTGTGCGCCCAGGCCTTCCACTGGTTCGCCAGCCCGCAAGCGCTGACTGAAATAGCCCGTGTACTCAAACCGGGTGGCAAGTTGGGCCTGGTGTGGAACCTGCGCGATACCCGGGTCAGTTGGGTGCCGAAACTGGATGCGATCGTCAATGCACTGGAGGGCGATACCCCGCGCTTCTACACCGGTGCCTGGCGCCTGGCCTTTCCGCACAAGGCGTTTGGGCCGTTGCAGGCGCAGCATTTTGGTCATGAACATACGGGGTCGCCGGAAGATGTGATTTTCAATCGGGTGCGGTCCACCAGTTTTATTGCGGCGTTGCCCCAGGCTCAGCGAGACAACGTGGATGCGCAGATGCGGGCGCTAATCGAGAGTGAGCCGGCGTTGCGGGGCAAGGATGTGATTACGGTGCCTTATGTGACGGCGGCGTTTGTGGCGGTGAAGGGCAGTTAAATCGGCAGTGCGGTCCTTCGCGAGCAAGCTTCGCTCCTACATAGGGATGCGATCCCCTGTAGGAGCGAAGCTTGCTCGCGAAGAGGCCCGCCCAGACAACAGAGAACTCAAGCCAGTCCCGCATTTGGCCGAACCACTGCCTTATCCCACCCGCGATGTCTTGTTATAGTTCCGGCCTCATTTTCTGCCCGGTCAAGGATCACTGCCATGTCTCAGTACACCGCGTTCACCGTCGAACTCGCCGACAAAATCGCCCATGTGCAGATCAACCGTCCAGACAAGATCAACTCGATGAACGCCGCGTTCTGGAGTGAGATCATCGAGATTTTCCGTTGGATCGACGACACCGACGACGTGCGGGTGGTGGTCCTGAGCGGTGCCGGCAAACACTTTTCCTCGGGCATCGACCTGATGATGCTCGCCGGCGTGGCCAACGAACTGGGCAAGGACGTCGGCCGCAACGCGCGCCTGTTGCGCCGCAAGATCCTGTCCCTGCAAGCCTCGTTCAATGCCGTCGACAACTGCCGCAAACCGGTGCTCGCGGCCATTCAGGGCTACTGCCTGGGCGGCGCTATTGACCTGATCTCGGCCTGTGACATGCGTTACGCCGCCGAAGACGCGCAATTCTCGATCAAGGAAATCGACATCGGCATGGCCGCCGACGTCGGCACCTTGCAACGCTTGCCGCGGATCATCGGTGACGGCATGCTGCGTGAACTGGCTTACACTGGTCGCCAGTTTGGCGCCGAGGAAGCGCGCGGCATGGGCCTGGTCAATCGCGTTTACAGCGACAACACCAGCCTGCTCGACGGCGTGATGGGCATTGCCCGCGAGATCGCCAGCAAGTCGCCGATCGCGATTACCGGTACCAAAGAGATGATCAGCTACATGCGCGACCATCGCATCGACGACGGCCTCGAATACGTCGCCACCTGGAACGCCGCCATGCTGCAATCCACCGATTTGCGCGTGGCCATGGCCGCCCATATGAGCAAACAGAAACCCGAATTTCTGGACTGATTAACCATGACTTCACGCTGGACCACCGCAGTACTGGACACCGATCAACCCGGCGGCTGGGCCGTGGCACGCAGCCCCGAAGGCTTTCTGTTCGATGACAACGGCGCGCTGTTCCCCCGGGAATGGCTCAAGCGCCAGGACTTGTCGATCCTTGCCGAACACGGCATCGGTCATCTCGATGGCGAACCGGTGTACCTGATCGAGTTGCGCAGCCACAGCGAAGTGCCCGGCTGCAACTGGAAGGGCCTGCGGGCGTTCATGCTCGAAGGCGATCACACGGTTTACCGGATTCTCGGTTACGCCGCGCAGATCGGCACCTGGTACCGCGAACACCGCTTTTGCGGCAATTGCGGGCAGGCGACCCAGCAGGTTTTCCGTGAGCGGGCGATGTATTGCGAGCCCTGCGACATTCGCTATTACCCGCGAATTTCGCCGAGCATGATCGTACTGGTGACCCGTGGTGATGAAGTGTTGCTGGCGCGTTCGCCACGCTTCGTTACCGGGGTCTATAGCACGTTGGCGGGGTTTGCCGAACCGGGTGAGTCGGCCGAGGAATGCCTGATTCGCGAGGTCCGCGAAGAGGTGCAGATCGAGGTCAAGAACATCCAGTACATGGGCAGCCAGTGCTGGCCGTTCCCGCATTCGATGATGTTGGGGTTTCACGCCGAATATGCCGGTGGCGAGATCGTCTGTCAGGAGGACGAGATCGAGGACGCCCAATGGTTCAACGTCCACGCGATGCCGCCATTGCCGGCGTCGCGCTCGATTGCCCGTTACCTGATCGATGTCTACCTGGCGCGGCGCTTAGGCCACGCTGAACCAGTGTTGCCAGGCTAACCGCACGGTCAAACCAAGCACCACGGTGATGAACACCGGGCGAATGAATTTGGCTCCGCCGCTGATGGCGGAGCGTGCACCGAAGAACGCACCGACCATCACCGACAGGCCCATGCTCAGGCCGATCACCCAATCCACCTGCCCGGAAAACACAAACACCGACAGCGCCGCAATGTTGCTGACGAAGTTCATGCTGCGGGCCACACCGCTGGCCTTCACCAGGTCGATGGGGTACATCAGCAGGCTGCTGACGGTCCAGAATGCACCCGTGCCAGGACCGGCCACGCCGTCATAGAAGCCGAGGCCGAAGCCCTGGGTCGATTGCCACTTTTTCTTGATCGGCGCGTCGCTGTCCAGCGGCGCTTTTGGCGTGCCGCCGAACAACAGGTAGACGCCACAGGCGAAGACGATCACCGGAAGCATCTTGTTCAGCCATTCTGCCGGCAGGTAATGCGCAACCACAGCGCCGGTCAGCGCGCCGACCAACGTACCGACGATGGCGTGCACCCATTGCCGTGGGTGGAACAGCTTGCGGCGGTAGAAGGTGAAACTGGCGGTGGCCGAGCCGAAGGTCGAACTCAGTTTGTTGGTGCCCAGCACCAGGTGCGGTGGCAGCCCGGCGGTCAGCAGGGCAGGTGTGGTCAACAGACCGCCACCGCCGGCAATGGCGTCGATGAAGCCGGCAATGAAAGCAACGACGGCCAGAATGGCCAGGGTGGTGAGGTCAACGCTGAGTTCGAAAGGCATGGAATCGGCTTAATTCGGCATGGCGCAGAAAGGGCTGCGGGGAAGGCCGGTATCTTACCCATATCCATCTTCGGCGGCGACCGGTCTGGCCCCACCCCCCGTAGGAGCTGTCGAGTGAAACGAGGCTGCGATCTTTTGATCTTGTCTTTTAAAAGCAAAATCAAAAGATCGCAGCCTTCGGCAGCTCCTACGGGTATGGCGTTCGGCCTTTAGTTTTTGCGCTCAGGCCCATTCCCGATCTGCCACACAAACGGCGGCTCGGTTCCGTTGATCACCCAATCCCCAATAATCCGCGCCTTGTAGATCACCGGGTTGTGCGACGACACGGTCCGCGCATTACGCCAATGCCGGTCGAGGGATTTACCCTGGCGAATATCCGAAGCCCCCAGCGCATTGAACAACTCTGTGGTCGCACGCTGAATCAACTCAGTCACCACCACTTGCGCCTTGGCCGATTCGATTTCCGCCGCGACATTCGCCGCTTGCTCCAACGCCTCATCACCGGAAAAACGCGCCTCGTAAGCGCGTTGCGCCGGTTGCGCAGCCTTCAACGCGCTGGCCTCGGCGGCATACACCAGCGCCGCGATTTCACCGACCACTTGCTGCACCTGCGCATCCTGGCTGACGTGCGGGGCATTGCCATGGCTGTAGATGCGTTTGCGCTCGCGCACTTGATGCGCCACATCACGCAGCGCCGCGCGGCCGATCCCCGCCAGCGACGCGAGCAAGACCAATTGATAGAACGCGGTCTGGTATTTGAAGCGGGTGGCGAAGTCGATGATGTTTTCGGCGTCCACCTCGGCATCGATAAACCGCGATGTACCGCTGCCGGTGGTGCGCTGGCCGAAACCGTCCCAGTCATCGCTCTGCACAATGCCGGGTTGGCGGGTGCGCACGGCGGCGATCACGTCGCCGCCGGTGTCGCTGCGCTGGGCGTAGACGTCGATCCAGTCGGAGAAAATGCTGCCGGTGCTGTAGAACTTCTCACCGTTGAGCCGCCATTGATCGCCATGGGGCGAGACTTTGGTAATGACGTCGCCGATGGTCACGCTGCCGATTTCGGTCCAGGCGCAACCGACAATGTCGCCCGCCACGAAACGTTTGAACCAGACATCCCGTGCCGGCCCGGGCGCGGCGTTGAGGCGGTCTTCGGCAAACGCGAAGTGCCCGCGAAAGGCCTGGGGTACGTTGGAATCGGCTTCGGCCAGTTCGATCAGCAATTCAAACAACTGCGGCACCGAAGCACCGCCACCGCCATATTCCACCGGCACCCGCACCGCGCCAAAACCGGCTTCCTTGAGCCACTGGATGGGTTCATACGGCAGGCTGCGGGTTTGTTCGCGCTCAACGGCGCCGGCGGCGATGCGCTCGAAGATCGGCCGAAAACGCGCGGCTAGCGCTTCATAGTCGGTGCCGGTGGAAAGGGGGTTGATTACCTGGTGGTCGGTCATAGGGACAGCTCCTGAATCGGCAGTGGAAGGCTTTACCTCTGCCGGGAGCGATTGCACGGTCCATGCCGAAGCTCGCCGCCCCGTATTTGCTGAGTCGCGCCGATGATGCGATGGCTTCAACTGTTGCCCAGCCAACAGCGCAGCAACAAATTGCCCCCCACACATACCCCGTAGGAGCTGCCGAAGGCTGCGATCTTTTGATTTTGCCCTTAAAAAGCAAGATCAAAAGATCGCAGCCTTCGGCAGCTCCTACGGGGTTTCGTGGTGTTTAAGCGACTGCGGGGGCTCAGCACTGGCACGGTTGCTGCTCTTGTCCAAAGACTTCCCAAAAGTCCCGAGGACAAACCAATGAGTCAGCAAGCCGTCAAATTTGCCTACTGGGTGCCGAACGTCAGCGGCGGGCTGGTGGTCAGCAAGATCGAACAACGCACCCACTGGGGTATCGACTACAACCGCAAACTGGCGCAACTGGCCGAAGAGGCGGGGTTCGAATACGCCCTGACCCAGATTCGCTTCACCGCCGGCTACGGCGCCGAGTTCCAGCATGAATCGGTAGCCTTCAGCCACGCATTGCTGGCCGCCACCACCAAACTCAAAGTGATCGCAGCGATCCTGCCCGGGCCATGGCAACCGGCGCTGGCGGCCAAACAACTGGCGACCATCGATCAACTGACCAATGGCCGGATCGCGGTCAATATCGTCAGTGGCTGGTTCAAAGGTGAATTCCAGGCCATCGGCGAACACTGGCTGGAGCACGACGAACGCTATCGCCGTTCCGAAGAATTCATTCGCTCGCTCAAGGGCATCTGGAGTCAGGACAACTTCACCTTCCGTGGCGACTTCTATCGCTTCGACAACTACAGCCTCAAGCCAAAACCACTGGGCCAGCCGGAAATTTTCCAGGGCGGCAGTTCCCGTGCGGCCCGGGACATGGCGGCGCGCGTATCGGATTGGTACTTCACCAACGGCAACACCCCGGAAGGCATCAAGGCCCAGGTTGATGACATTCGAACCAAGGCAGCGGCGAACAATCATTCGGTGAAAGTCGGGGTCAACGCGTTTGTCATCGCCCGCGACACCGAAGAAGAGGCGCGTGCGGTGCTGGCACAGATCATCGATCAAGCCGATCCGGAAGCGGTGAATGCTTTTGGCGATGCGGCGAAGCAGGCGGGCAAGGCGTCACCGGAAGGCGAGGGCAACTGGGCCAAGTCGACATTCGAGGATCTGGTGCAGTACAACGACGGCTTCAAGACCAACCTGATCGGCACGCCGCAGCAGATTGCCGAGCGCATCGTGGCGTTGAAAGCGGTGGGCGTGGATCTGGTGCTGGCGGGATTCCTGCACTTCCAGGAAGAAGTGGAGTATTTCGGCAAACGCGTGCTGCCGTTGGTGCGTGAGCTTGAGGCCAAGGCCGGCGTGAAGCCGCAAGCCGCCGTCGCCTAAACACCACAACACCCCGTAGGAGCTGCCGAGTGAAACGAGGCTGCGATCTTTTGATCTTGCCCTTAAAAAGCAAAATCATCGCAGCCTTCGGCAGCTCCTACAGGGGGAATCATTTCAATTCAGGCAATTTATAGGCCGAGGTCGGACAAACCCGGATGATCATCCGGACGACGCCCCAGCGGCCAATGGAATTTACGCTCGCTTTCCTTGATCGGCAGGTCGTTGATGCAGGCGAAGCGGTTGGCCATCAAACCGTTTTCATCGAACTCCCAGTTTTCATTGCCATAGGAACGGAACCAATTGCCCGAGTCGTCGTGCCATTCGTAGGCGTAGCGCACGGCGATGCGGTTACCGGTGAAGGCCCAGAGTTCCTTGATCAGCCGGTAGTCCAGTTCCTTGGCCCATTTGCGGGTCAGGAAACCCTTGGCTTCTTCACGGTTGTTGGCGAACTCGGCGCGGTTACGCCATTTGGTATCCAGGGTGTAGGCGAGGGACACGCGTTCCGGGTCGCGGGAGTTCCAGCCGTCTTCGGCCAAGCGAACTTTTTGAATAGCGGTTTCACGGGTGAATGGCGGTAATGGCGGACGAACTTCGGCATTAGATGACATTTGAATGTCTCCTTCTCAAAGTAAAGTTCAAACAAGTTGTCGAGCTTGATTAAGCGGCTACAGGTCCAATAACTTTCGCGACATGCATTGCGCATTATCGGCGGCACTGTGATCACCCATCACAAGCGCAACGGTGATGGCCCCGTCGATCAGGATCAGCAGCTGTCTGGCCAGCGTCTCGGGATCGGTAGCGCCATGTTCGGTGCAAAGCTCGCGCACGTAGTCGAGCAGTTTCTGTTTATGTTCTTTGGCCACCAGGCGAACCGGGTCCTGCGGGTCGCCGGTTTCGCCGCTGGTGTTGATAAAGGCGCAGCCGCGAAAGCCGTCGGAGTCGAACCAGGCCTTGAGCACGGTAAACAGATTGAGCAGGCGGTCAGCCGGGGTCGGCGCCTTGTCGACTTCGGTTCTGTACCAGTTCATCCAGCGCACATCGCGACGTTGCAAAGCCGCGACGGTGAGCTCCTCCTTATTGGCGAAGTAGCGGTAAATGCTCTTTCTGGAGACGCCGGCGGTTTTCACCAGAAGATCCATGCCGGTGGCGGCGATGCCACTTTTGTAGATCAACTTTTCGGTGACATCCAGAATGATGTTGCGTGTGTCGTTGCTGGTGATTTCGTTCATGTGGTGAACAGTAGAACGATCGTTCTCCTTGGTCAAGCGGATATTTTTATCGCCAGTTAAATCGCCATCGCGGGCAAGCCTCGCTCCTACAGGGGAATGCGCTCCAATGTAGGAGCAAGGCTTGCCCGCGATGGCGCCATTACAGACAGTAACAAGACCCAAACCCATCCATGGTGTAAGCTCTCGGGTTCTTCGGATTCGACCTTTTTGCGAGCCTTATGCCGTCGCTTTTCAAACGCTCTCTGCTGCCCAAACTGCGCAGTTTTCCGCTGACCGCCGATGCCGTCACCATTCTGTCCGGCGCGGCCGAATACCGTCGTTGCCTGCTGGAAAAAATCGCCCAGGCCACCCAGCGCATTTACATCGTCGCGCTGTACCTGCAGCAGGACGAAGCCGGCCAGGAAATCCTCGATGCCTTGCACGCCGCCAAACTGGCGCGTCCTGAATTGGACGTGGTAGTGGTGGTCGACTGGCTGCGCGCCCAGCGCGGCTTGATTGGCGCCGGCAAGCAGCCGGGCAACTCGGCCTGGTATCAGGAAATGACCCGCACCCACGCCAGCGAAGTGCCGGTGTACGGCGTGCCGGTGCAGACCCGTGAGCTGTTCGGCGTGCTGCACTTGAAGGGTTTTGTGATCGACGATTGCGTGATCTACAGCGGCGCGAGCCTGAACAACGTTTATTTGCACAAATTCGACAAGTACCGCTACGACCGTTATCACCTGCTACAGAACAGCGCGCTGGCCGACTCCATGCAGCACCTGATCCAGCACGGTTTGATCGCCTCCAAAGCGGTGCATCGCCTCGACCTGCCGAACCTGCCGACCACTCGCAGCCTGCGCAACGACATCGGCGACCTGCGCAGCCGTCTCAAGCACGCAACCTACGACACCACGGCGGGTAGCACCGACAAGAGCGGCCTGTCGGTCAGTCCGTTGCTCGGGGTCGGCAAGAACAACCCGCTGAGCCGGGTGATCTGCGAGTTGATCGCCAGCGCCCAGCATCAACTGACGATCTGCACGCCTTACTTCAACCTGCCATTGGCGGTGACCCGGGAAATCAACCGGGCCCTGGCCCGTGGGGTGAAGATCGACATCATCGTCGGCGACAAGACCGCCAACGACTTCTACATCCCGCCGACCGAGCCGTTCAAGGTGATCGCCGCGCTGCCGTACCTCTACGAGATCAGCCTGCGCCGCTTCGCCAAGCGCCATCAGCACAATATCGACAGCGGCCAGTTGAACCTGCATTTGTGGCGTGACGGCGACAACACCTATCACCTCAAGGGCATGTGGGTCGATCAGCGCTACACCTTGCTGACCGGCAACAACCTCAACCCGCGGGCGTTCCGTCTCGATCTGGAAAACGCTTTGCTGATCGATGACCCGAAAAGCGAGCTGATGGAACCCCGTCGCAAAGAGCTGGCGGAAATCTTCGAAAACACCCGGCGCATCGAGCGTTACCTGGATCTGGAAACCCTGCCGGAATACCCGGGGGCGGTGGCCAAGTTTCTCAAGCGGGTGAGTCGAGTGCGGATTGAGCGATTGCTCTACCGGATGTTGTAAGCCCCAAAAGCAAAAGATCGCAGCCTCCGGCAGCGCCTACACCGATTTCTGTAGGAGCTGCCGAAGGCTGCGATCTTTTTACAAACAACGCCGATATTTAGTTCAGACCCAACTTGCCACGCAGTGTCGACAGATCTTCAGCCAAGGTGTTAACCGGGCCAACCAGCGCCTTACGGTCAGCTTCTTTCACCTTGTCATACGTCTCGAAACCGCCATCCTTGGTTTTGTACTTCGCCAGGATCTTGTTCACAGCAGCAAAGTTCTTGTCGACTTTGGCGATGAAGGCTTTGTCCTGCTTTTCGATCTGCGGACGGAACAGGTCGACGATTTTCTTCGCGCCGTCGATGTTGCCCTGGAAGTCATACAGGTCGGTGTGGCTGTAGCGATCTTCTTCACCGGAGATCTTGGTCGCGGCCACTTCTTCAAGCAGCGCAGCGGCACCGCCCACCACTTTCTCAGGCGGGAAGGTCAGGCCGGCCACGCGGGTTTGCAGGTCTTTGACATCGCCGTTCAGCTTGTCAGCCAGGGCGCCCAGGTCCTTGGTGCTCTTTTCCGAGAACAGCGAGTACTCGATGCGGTGGAAACCGGTGAAGTCTTCGGCTTTCACGCCTTTTTCGTGGTCGTCGACACGGGAGTCGATGGACGCATCCAGATCACTGAACAGCTCGGCAATCGGCTCGATCGACTCGTAATAAACGCGGGTCGGAGCGTAGAGTTTTTGCGCGGTGGCCAGGTCGCCTTTTTTCACGGCGTCGGTGAACGCCTGGGTGTGGCTGCCCAGTTCTTCCAGTTGCTCGGTGACGTAGATCTTGTAGTCCGAGACCGGCCCCACCAGATCCAGCGGCGCCGTCGCCGCGAAAGCCGAAAACGGGGTGTTGAGCAAGCCAAGGGTCAGCATTAAAGCGAGTGGCGACTTTTTCATGGGACGGTTCCGTGGGGGTTGTTGTGTTTGTTAAACAGCAGTTTTGGGTTGTGTGGCGTTCAGCAGCGAGCGACCAATGAAATCCTTGTCGCCCGTCACACCCGGCAATGTGAAGAAGTACCCGCCGCCCACTGGCTTGAGGTATTCCTCCAACGGCTCGCCGTTGAGTCGGGTTTGTACGGTGATAAAGCCTTTTTCCAGGTCGGCCTGGTAGCAGATGAACAGCAGGCCCATTTCGAGCTGGCCGTTCTTGTTCACGCCGTTGGAGTAGTTGAACGGCCGACGCAGGATCAGGTTGGCTTGCGTGGCAGCGGTGCGCGGGTTGGCCAGGCGGATGTGTGCGTCAAGCTTGATCAGCTTGCCTTCCGGGTCCTTGGCGTAGTCCGGGACCTGGGTTTCGTGCTCGCCGCCCATCGGTGCGCCGGTGCTCTTGACCCGGCCGAGGATGCTTTCCTGTTCTTGCAGGGGTGTGCGGTCCCAGCGTTCAACGAAGTTGCGGATGATCCGCACCGCTTGATAACTGCCATTGGCGGCCCAGGCCGGTTCGTCGCTGCCCGGTTGCACCCAGACGATGGTGTCCATGGTCTTGGCGTCGTTGGAGTCCGGGTTGGCCGAGCCATCGCGAAAGCCGAGGAAATTGCGCGCGCTCTGCGCCGGCACGCCGGGTTTGGCCGGGGCTTGCGGGGGCACGCTGCCTTCCTGTTTCCAGCGCACCAGCAGCAGGTCCGGCAGGTTTTTCACGATGTCGCGCAGGGCGTGGATGTTGGTGTCGGTGGTGTTGGAGCAGAACTGCAAGCTCAAGTCACCGTGGCAGCAATCGGCTTCCAGCGCGTCATTGGGGAAACCGACCATGCGGATCAGGCGCTTGGGTTTGGCGCTGGCCAGGCCGAAACGCTCGTCGAACAGCGATTCGCCGACCGACACGGTGATGGTCAGGTTATCCGGGGTGACCACCGGGCCGAGGATGCCCGAATCCACGGGCGGCAGTTTCGGATCGACTTGCGTGACCGCGCCGCCCTTCATCAGGAACGCGATGCGCTCGTTGAGGGTGCGGAACAGCCGCTCCAGGTCTTCACGATCACTGGCCAATACGTCGAAGGACACCAACATGCCCGACGCCGGGCGTGGGGTGACGATCCCGGTCTGGTGCTTGCCATAAAAGTCGTGGCGATCTTCGGTCTTGTCGCTGCTCGGTGCTTCGGTGACTTGGCTTGAGGCGGCCATCGCCGGGCAGCTCAACGCGCTGCCGGCCAACGCAACACCGGCGGCGCCCATGCCCATCAATACGCGGCGACGCTGGGCGGAAAACTGTTCTAAATCTTTCATGTAAAAGTCGTCTTCTGCTTACAGGCCGGAAAGGCCAAGGGCGGGGTCGATTCCATCGAGTACGTCGGCCAGAGCCTTGGCCTTGTCAGCGATCTGTTTGCGCTGCTCGGCACTGACCGTGTCGTAGCTGGCGTAGCCATCATTGACTTTGAAACCGTTGAGCTCGGCGTCGAAAGCGCTGATGGCGGCGTCGATTTTCGGCAACAGGTCGGCAGCAGACTTGGCCAGCAATGGCCGCAACAGATCGACGACTTTGCGCGCCGCGTCCAGATTGGCGGCGAAACCGTTCAGGTCGGTGTGGCTGTAGCGTTCTTCTTCACCGCTGCTGGCGCGCACGTCGGCGATGCTGTTGAGGTTGCGCACCACGATGCTCACCAATTGCTCCGGCGGCAGGGATTGGGCGAGCAATTGCTGCTTGAGCGTGGTGATGTCGATGATCAACTGCATGGCCACGGGCGCCAGGGCGTCGAGTTTGCGTTGTTGGAACAGGGCGTATTCGAGGCGATGGAAACCGGTGAAGGCCGAATCTTGCTCACGTTTTTCGAAGTAATCGGCGCGGGCGTTGATGGCATTGTCCAGTTCGGCCAGACGCTGGGCCGCCGGGGCGATCCGTTGATAGGCGGCGCGGGCCGGCACGTAAAGCGCCTGGGCCTGGGCCAGATCGCCGGCTTCGATGGCTTGCTTGAGGGCCGTGACGGCTTTGATCAGCGCGCTGCTTTGGCTGCTCAGGTACACGCGGAATTCCGACAGCGGGCCGATAAACGCCACCATCGACGGACGGGCCTTGGCGGCGGCATCGGAAGCGGCGGTCGGGGTCACGTGCAAGGTGCCACGCGGGTTGCTCAGCAAACCGCAGGTGATCGCGTAATCGCCGGGCGCCAGGTTAGCGTTGATCACCTGGCTCAGGCCCGGGGCGATGTTCTCCCGTTCTTCGACCACCAGCACGCCGTCGAGGATTTCCCATTCCACTGCACGGTCCGAGCGGTTGACGATGCGGAAACTCGCACGCCCGGCCGGGACCGTCAGCGCGTTCGGCTCGCAGCTTTTAGGGTGAATGTTCACCACGACTTCATCGTGGTTGGTCTGGCGCTTTTCGGCGGCTATTTTCGAGGCGTAATAGAACAGGCCACCGGCGGCGATCATCACGATCACCGAACCGGCCACCGCCCAGCGCAGCGCGCGGGGAGGGGAGGCCACGGGAGGAGTAGGCGTTGACATGAATGCCCTTACTGGCTGGAAACGGAAGAAGATTGCTTGGCGGGCGCGGGAGCCGGAAGAAAGAACATCACCAGCGCGAACATCAGATAAATGAGATACGCCCCAAGGGTGCTGACGGTTGGCGCGTCCTGATAACCGAACATGCCGGCCAGCACCGAGCCCAACGGGCCGTCCATCGGCAGCGTGGCGCTGAAGTCGAAAAGCACGGTTTGCAGGTGATTCCAGACGCCCGCTTCATGCAGGGCCTGCACCGAGTTGGAAAGGATGCCGGCGGCCACCACCAGGATGAACAGGCCAGTCCAGCGGAAGAACGCGCTGAGGTTCAGACGCATGCTGCCGGTGTAGATCAGGAAACCGACGATGATCGCCAGGATCAGGCCGAGCAGGGCGCCAATCGGTGCCGCCGGACCTTCGCTTTGCTGGAACACTGCGAGCAGGAAGAACACCGTCTCCAGACCTTCCCGGGCCACGGCGAAAAACACCATGGCGATCAACGCCGTGACCTGGTGCTTGGAGCCCGCCAGGGCGTGATCGAGGGACACGTGCAGGGAGTGCTTGATCGAACGCGCCACTTTGCGCATCCAGAACACCATCGAACTGAGGATGCCCACGGCGACCAGGCCAACGATGCCTTCGAACAGTTCCTGTTGTTTCTGCGGGAATTCGGCGCTCATCAGTTCCAGGCCACCGCCGACCAACAAGGCCAGCGCGGCGGCGAGAAACACGCCAATCCACACGGCGGGCATCCACTGGCCACGGCCGGTTTGCTTGAGGTAGCTGGCGATAATGCCGACGATCAACGCCGCTTCAATGCCTTCGCGCAGCATGATCAGAAAGGGAACAAGCATTCAGCACCGTGACGTCGTTAGAGAGGATGCTAATTTGTAACATAATGACACTCATTCTCAAACGACGCAGATTGACTTTTATCTGAACCTAAGCTGAACGGCCCAAAATCACCTCGCCCTTTGTGGGTGCGGGCTTGCTCGCGAAGGGGTCGTATCAGTCAACAGAGATGTTGAATGTGCCGGCCTCTTCGCGAGCAAGCTTCGCTCCTACAGGTTTGCAGGATGACCACAAATTTGTGATCGACTCAAATCCATGTAGGAGAGAGGCTTGCCCGCGAAGGCGGTGTGCCATTCAAATAAATGCTGACTGACACGGCCCCTTCGCGAGCAAGCCCGCTCCCACAGGGCTATGCGCTGGGCTAATATGCCCGTCACTTGAACAAGAACCGGGCTCGCCACACTCAATGTCGGAAAAAGACACCATCGCCATTCAACTGGTGCGTGAAGCGCTGTTGCAAAGCTGCGCCCCGGGTGCCGCCACGGAAGAGGTGTTGCACAAGGTCGGCATCGATCCGGCGCTGTTGTTGACCACCAACGCCCGCGTCCCGGCCACTGCCTATGCGCGTTTGTGGCGCCTGCTGGCCCGGCGCGGTGACGACGAGTTTTTCGGCATGGACCCGCGCCAGCTCAAATCCGGCAGCCTTGCGTTTTTATGCCGTTGCGCCATGGTCCAGCCGAACCTCGCCGCCGGCCTGACCTCGGGCCTGAGCTTTCTGTCATTGATGCTCGAACACCTGCCCGCGCAACTGGTGCGCCAGCAAAGCCTGGCCGAAATTGTGCTGCTGGAAGACGACCAGGACCCGCGCCGGGCCTTCACCTATTTCACCTACTGGATGATCGTTCACGGCGTCGCCTGCTGGCTGGCGGGGCGGCGGATTCCGATCCTGGCCATCGAACTGCGCTGCCCGGCGCCGGATTTTTGCGATGACTATCAGGTGATGTTCTCCGAGAACTTGCGCTTCGACCGGCCGCGCACCCGGATGATCTTCGCCGCCGATTGCCTCGACCTGCCGATCAAGCGCAGCCCCGAAGAACTCAAGCGCTTCCTCGCCCATGCGCCGGCCAACATCCTGGTCAAATACCGCGACCCGGAAAGCCTCGCCAGCCGAATCAAACATGACCTGCGCCAACTGCCCGCCGAGCACTGGCCGGAAACCGAAGCCCTGGCGCAGCAACTGTGCATGTCGGCCTCGACCCTGCGCCGCCGTTTGGCCGAGGAAGGGCAGACCTGGCAGGGGCTGAAGGATAGCGTGCGCAAGGAACTGGCCATCGTCTGGCTGGCGGAACCGGCCATCAGCTTTGCCGAGATTGCCGCGCGCCTGGGCTTTGCCGATGCGAGTTCGTTCTACAAGGCGTTTCGCAAGTGGTCGGGGACCAATCCGGGGCATTACCGCAGCCTGATCCTCAACGAACCCGATTAGCGAAGTCCGTTGCCCTGTAGGAGCTGCCGAAGGCTGCGATCTTTTGATCTTGATTTTAAGAAGCAAGATCAAAAGATCGCAGCCTTCGGCAGCTCCTACGGGGCGCCAGGTAAACATTGGCCTTGGCCAAACCAGTCACGCAACTTGATAGCTTTGACCATTGCCGCACCCACCGCGCAGCGCGAGTATTCCTGTGTTAATTACGGTTCCCCCAACCTAATAAAAATACAGAGGGATTCTGGCAATGCGCGATTACTTGTCTGCTACTTCACAGTTCGATTACCAGCACACCGTTGATGCCGCGCTGGCCGGCGATTTGACGGCGCTTAACGCTTGCGTCGAGTGTTGCGACCGCCATGCATTGCCAGGGCGCATCGCGCTGTTCTGGGAAGGTCGGGACGGCGCCAGCGCAACGTACACCTTCAGCGACTTGCAGGACAAAGCCGCGCGTTTGGCCAATTTCCTCCTCGCCCAAGGCGTGCAGAAAGGCGACAAGGTTGCCGGCCTGCTGCCACGCAACATTGAATTGCTGATCACCGTGTTTGCCACCTGGCGTATCGGCGCGGTTTATCAGCCGCTGTTCACCGCGTTTGGCCCGAAAGCCCTAGAGCACCGCTTGAGCAGCTCCGGCGCCAAAGTGGTGGTGACCGACGCGGTTAATCGGCCGAAACTCGCGGAAGTCGCCGATTGCCCGACCATCGTCACCGTCGGCGGCGCCAAAGGGCAGGGCATCGTCCGTGGCGATTACAGCTTCTGGGCGGAACTGGCCAATTATTCCCCTGACTGCGAACCGGTCATGTTGACGGGCGAAGACCCGTTCCTGCTGATGTTCACCTCAGGCACCACTGGCCCGTCGAAAGCGTTGTCGGTGCCGCTCAAGGCCATCGTCGCCTTCCAGAGCTACACCCGCGATGCGGTGGATTTGCGCCCGGAAGACGCATTCTGGAACGTCGCTGACCCAGGTTGGGCCTATGGCATCTATTTCGGCGTGACCGGGCCGATGTCGATGGGGCACCCGATCACTTTCTACGATGGCCCGTTCACCCTCGAAAGCACCTGCCGGGTGATCAACAAATACAACATCACCAACCTGACCGGTTCGCCGACGGCTTATCGCCTGCTGATTGCCGGTGGGAACGAATTCGCCAAGTCGATCAAAGGCAAGTTGCGCATCGTCAGCAGTGCCGGTGAGCCGCTGAACCCGGAAGTGATCCGCTGGTTCGCCGACAACCTCGATGTGGTCATTCACGACCATTACGGCCAGACCGAACTGGGCATGGTGCTGTGCAACCACCATGGCCTCGAGCACCCGATTCACATGGGCGCCGCCGGGTTTGCCTCGCCCGGCCATCGCATCGTGGTACTTGACGATGACTACAAGGAACTCGGCGTCGGCCAGCCGGGCATCCTGGCTATCGACCGCACCCAGTCACCGATGTGCTGGTTCAACGGCTACGAAGGCGCGCCGACCAAAGCTTTTGTCGGCAACTATTACCTGAGCGGCGATACCGTCGAGTGGAACCCGGACGGCAGCATCAGTTTCGTTGGTCGCAGCGATGATGTGATCACCACCTCCGGCTACCGCGTTGGCCCGTTCGACGTCGAAAGTGCGCTGATCGAACACCCGGCCGTGATCGAAGCGGCCGTGGTCGGCAAACCCGACCCGGAGCGCACCGAACTGGTGAAAGCCTTCGTGGTGATTTGCGAGCAATACCGCGCCACGCCGGAGCTGGCCGAAGAGTTGCGCCAACACGTGCGCAAGCGTCTGGCCGCGCACTCGTACCCCCGTGAAATCGAATTTGTCAGCGAATTGCCGAAAACCCCAAGCGGCAAATTGCAGCGCTTTATCTTGCGCAACCAGGAAATCGCCAAGGCTCAAGAGGCCGCGGCTCACAAAGCTTCTGCTTGAATCGAAGGAAACAATGATGCAGATCGAAAACAAGGTTTTTCTCGTCACGGGTGGTGCGTCCGGCCTGGGCGCTGCCACGGCTGAAATGCTGGTGGCTGCCGGCGCCAACGTGATGCTGGTGGACATGAACGCCGAAGCCGTTGCGGCCCAGGCTGAACGTCTCGGCGCGCACAGCGTGGTGGCGGACATCAGCAACGAAGCTGCCGCCGAAGCCGCTGTGGCCGCGACGGTGAAAGCCTTCGGTGGCCTGCACGGTCTGGTGAATTGCGCCGGCATCGTGCGTGGCGAGAAGATCCTCGGCAAGACCGGCCCCCACGCCTTGGCCAGTTTCAGCCAAGTGATCAACGTTAACCTGATCGGCAGCTTCAACATGTTGCGCCTGGCCGCTGCGGCCATCGCGGAAACCGAAGCGGATGCCGGCGGTGAACGCGGGGTGATCATCAACACCGCATCCGCAGCGGCTTACGACGGCCAGATCGGCCAGGCTGCCTACGCTGCATCGAAAGGCGCCATCGTCAGCCTGACCTTGCCCGCCGCCCGTGAACTGGCGCGCTTCGGCATCCGCGTAATGACCATCGCCCCCGGCATTTTTGAAACGCCGATGATGGCCGGCATGACCGAGGAAGTTCGCGCCTCCCTGGCCGCTGGCGTACCGTTCCCGCCGCGTCTTGGCAAACCGGCCGAGTACGCCGCGCTGGTCAGGCATATCATTGAAAACAGCATGCTCAACGGCGAGGTGATCCGTCTCGACGGTGCCTTGCGTATGGCCGCCAAGTAAGGAGGATTTGTCATGAGCCTTTCCAACGATCCGATTGTTATTGTCAGCGCCGTCCGCACCCCGATGGGTGGCTTCCAGGGCGAACTGAAAAGCCTGACCGCGCCGCAACTCGGTGCTGCGGCGATCAAGGCTGCGGTTGAACGGGCCGGTGTGGCCTCCGACGCGGTCGACGAAGTGCTGTTCGGTTGTGTGTTGCCCGCCGGCCTCGGCCAGGCGCCTGCGCGTCAGGCTGCACTGGGCGCCGGGCTGGATAAATCGACCCGTTGCACCACCGTGAACAAAATGTGCGGTTCCGGCATGGAAACCACCATCCTGGCCCACGACATGCTGGTGGCCGGCAGTGCCGAGGTGGTGATCGCCGGCGGCATGGAAAGCATGTCCAACTCGCCGTACCTGCTGGACCGCGCCCGTAGCGGTTACCGCATGGGCCATGGTCGAGTGCTGGATTCGATGTTCCTCGACGGCCTCGAAGACGCCTACGACAAGGGCCGTCTGATGGGCACCTTCGCCGAGGATTGTGCCGAGGCGAACGGCTTCACCCGCGAAGCCCAGGACGAATTCGCGATTGCATCGACGATGCGGGCGCAGCAGGCGATCAAGGACGGCAGTTTCAAGGCTGAAATCGTGCCGCTGACCGTCACCGTTGGCAAAGAACAGGTGCTGATCAGCAATGACGAACAGCCACCGAAAGCCAAACTCGACAAAATCACCTCACTGAAACCGGCGTTCCGCGAGGGCGGTACGGTGACGGCGGCCAACTCCAGCTCGATCTCCGATGGCGCGGCGGCATTGGTGTTGATGCGTCGCTCCGAAGCCGATAAACGCGGGCTCAAACCACTGGCAGTGATCCATGGCCACGCCGCGTTTGCCGATACCCCGGGCCTGTTTCCGGTCGCTCCAGTCGGCGCGATCAAGAAGCTGATGAAGAAAACCGGCTGGTCCCTGGATGAAGTCGAGTTGTTCGAAATCAACGAGGCGTTCGCCGTGGTCAGCCTGGTGACCATGAGCAAACTGGAAATCCCTCACGAGAAGGTCAACATCCACGGCGGTGCTTGCGCCTTGGGCCACCCGATTGGCGCGTCCGGCGCGCGAATCCTCGTGACCTTGCTCTCGGCCCTGCGCCAGAAAGGCCTGACACGCGGCGTTGCAGCGATCTGCATCGGCGGCGGCGAAGCCACGGCCATGGCTGTTGAATGCCTGTACTGAGGCTCGCGCAACCCCCGTAGGAGCTGTCGAGTGAAACGAGGCTGCGATCTTTGACCCTAAAAATCACAATCAAAAGATCGCAGGCTCCGCCAGCTCCTACGGGGGCAATGACATTTTTAAGGATTGCCCATGATTCCCAATGACGAACAACTTCAGATCAGCGAAGCCGCCCGGCAATTTGCCCAGGAGCGGCTGAAACCGTTCGCCGCCGAGTGGGACCGTGAGCATCGTTTCCCCAAAGAGGCCATCGGTGAAATGGCCGAGCTGGGCTTTTTCGGCATGTTGGTGCCCGAAGAGTGGGGCGGCTGTGACACCGGTTACCTGGCCTACGCCATGGCCCTGGAAGAAATCGCTGCGGGCGATGGCGCCTGCTCGACCATCATGAGCGTGCACAACTCGGTGGGTTGCGTGCCGATCCTCAAATACGGCACCGACGACCAGAAGGAACGCTTCCTCAAGCCGTTGGCCAGCGGCTCGATGCTCGGCGCCTTTGCCCTGACCGAACCCCAGGCCGGCTCCGACGCCAGCGGCTTGAAAACCCGTGCGCGTCTGGAAGGCGATCACTACGTGCTCAATGGCTGCAAACAGTTCATCACCTCCGGGCAGAACGCCGGGGTGGTGATTGTCTTCGCTGTGACCGACCCGGGCGCCGGCAAACGCGGGATCACCGCGCTGATCGTACCCACCGATTCGCCGGGCTATAAAGTCGCCCGGGTCGAGGACAAACTCGGCCAGCACGCTTCTGACACCTGCCAGATCCTTTTCGAAGACGTGAAGGTCCCGGTGGCCAATCGCTTGGGCGAGGAGGGCGAAGGTTACCGAATTGCCCTGGCCAACCTTGAAGGCGGCCGTGTGGGCATCGCGTCGCAATCGGTGGGCATGGCCCGCGCCGCGTTTGAAGCGGCCCGCGACTACGCCCGTGAGCGCGAAAGTTTCGGTAAGCCGATCATCGAGCACCAGGCCGTGGCGTTCCGTTTGGCGGACATGGCCACCCAAATCGCTGTCGCCCGGCAGATGGTGCACTATGCGGCAGCCCTGCGTGACAGCGGCAAACCGGCCCTGGTCGAAGCGTCGATGGCCAAATTGTTTGCCTCGGAAATGGCCGAGAAGGTCTGCTCCGCCGCGTTGCAAACCCTCGGCGGTTACGGTTACCTGAACGACTTCCCGCTGGAGCGGATCTACCGCGACGTGCGGGTGTGCCAGATCTACGAAGGCACCAGCGATATTCAGCGCATGGTTATTTCGCGCAATCTTTAAAAGGCCCCCGGTAGGAGCTGCCGAAGGCTGCGATTTTTTGATTCTGTTTTTAAAAATCAAAGTCAAAAGATCGCAGCCTTCGGCAGCTCCTACGGGGAGCCAAGCCTTATGCAAAACAGGAGTTGTTTATGAGCTACGAAACGATTTTGTTGGACATTCACGGTCGCGTTGGCCTGATCACGCTTAACCGTCCGCAAGCGCTGAACGCGTTGAACGCGCAGATCGTCAGCGAACTGAACCACGCCCTCGATGGCCTGGAAGCCGATTCGAACATCGGCTGCATCGTGCTGACCGGCTCGAAAAAAGCCTTCGCCGCCGGTGCCGACATCAAGGAAATGGCCGAGCTGACCTACCCGCAGATCTACCTCGACGACCTGTTCAGCGACAGCGATCGCGTGGCCAACCGCCGCAAGCCGATCATTGCTGCCGTTAACGGTTTCGCCCTCGGCGGTGGCTGTGAATTGGCGTTGATGTGCGACTTCATCCTGGCCGGTGACAACGCCAGATTCGGCCAGCCGGAAATCAATCTCGGCGTGCTGCCGGGCATGGGCGGTACCCAGCGCCTGACCCGTGCGGTGGGCAAGGCCAAGGCCATGGAAATGTGCCTCAGCGGCCGTTTGATCGATGCGGTGGAAGCGGAGCGTTGCGGGATTGTCGCGCGGATCGTCCCGGCCGATGAGCTACTGGACGAAGCGCTGAAAGTCGCGGCGTTGATCGCCAAGAAATCGTTGCCGATTGCGATGATGGTCAAGGAAAGTGTCAACCGCGCATTTGAGGTGAGCCTGTCCGAAGGCGTGCGCTTTGAGCGTCGGGTGTTCCATGCGGCGTTTGCGACGCAGGATCAGAAGGAAGGGATGGCGGCGTTTATTGCCAAGCGTGAGGCCGAGTTCCAAGGCAAGTAATTCATTTGCCGTCAAAAGATCGCAGCCTTCGGCAGCTCCTACAGGTTCACGTTCAATACCGATAATCGGGTGAACGCGGCCCTTGTAGGAGCTGCCGAAGGCTGCGATCTTTTGCTTTTTTAAACCAGATAGTTTTTCAGTTCGCGAGCAATCACCATCCGCTGTATCTCGCTCGACCCTTCATAAATCTGGGTAATCCGCGCATCCCGGTAATAACGCTCCACCGGGTAATCCTCCAGATACCCATACCCGCCATGAATCTGCATCGCCGAGGAACAGACCTTCTCAGCCATCTCTGACGCAAACAACTTGGCCTGTGAAGCCTCCGACAGACACGGCTTGCCCGCACTGCGCAACCGTGCCGCATGCAGGATCAGCAACCGTGCGGCGTTCAACCGTGTGTGCATGTCCGCCAGCATATTCGCGATGCTCTGGTGTTCGTTGATCGTCTTGCCGAACTGCACCCGATCCCGGGAATAGGCCAGCGCCGCTTCAAACGCCGCCCGCGCAATGCCCAATGCCTGCGCGGCGATGCCGATGCGCCCGCCTTCAAGGTTGGAGAGGGCGATGGCCAGGCCTTTGCCGCGATCACCCAGCAGATTGGCCTCAGGAATCGTGCAGTTGCTCAGGGTGACCGCGCAGGTGTCGGAGGCGCGGATGCCCATTTTGTGTTCGGTGCGGTCAACGATGAAACCCGGGGTGTCGGTCGGCACCAGAAACGCCGAGATGCCTTTTTTGCCCAGGTCCGGGTCAGTCACGGCAAACACAATTGCCAGTTTCGCTCGCTTGCCGTTGCTGACGAATTGCTTGGCGCCGTTGATCACCCACTGGCCGTCCCGCAGTTCGGCACGGGTGCGCAGGTTGTGGGCTTCGGAACCGGCTTGCGGTTCGGTCAGGCAGAAGCAGCCGATGGCCTGACCGCTGGCCAGGTCCGGCAACCAGGTTTTTTTCTGCTCTTCGGTGCCGTAATTGAGTACCGGGCCACAGCCCACGGAGTTGTGGATGCTCATCAGCGCACCCGTGGCGCCGTCACCCGCCGAAATCTCTTCCACGGCCAGGGCGTAGGCGACGTAATCGACATAGGTGCCGCCCCATTCTTCCGGCACCACCATGCCCAGCAGGCCCAACTCACCCATCTTCGCCACCAGACCGTCGTCGATCCAGCCCGCCTTTTCCCAGGCTTGTGCATGGGGCGCGATTTCGCCACGGGCAAAGTCCCGGGCCATGTCGCGGATCATCACTTGCTCTTCGCTCAATTCGATATCGTTCATGGCTCAGTTCCCGCTCTGCTCAAAACCTGTGAAGAAACTCTCGACGTGCTCGGCGTGCAGCGCCTGCAAGGTCGGCGGGTTCCAGCGTGGCTTTTTGTCTTTGTCGATCAGCAAGGCGCGCACGCCTTCGATCAGGTCGCCCCGGTCGAACCACTGACGGTCCAGGTGCAATTCCAGGGCGAAGCATTGTTCAAGGCTCAAGTGACGACCGCGACGGAGCATCTCCAGGGTCACACCCATGGCCAGCGGCGAGCGGCTTTCGAGCAAGTCAGCGGTGGTTTTCGCCCATTCGTGACTGTCGGCAACCGTCACTTCACGCAGTTGCTCCACCATACTCGCCACGTCCGGCAGGGCGAAGAAGTGGTCGATGGCCGGGCGCAACGCAATCAAGGGTGCGTCGGGCAGTTGCTGGGTGGCGAGTTTGGCCAGCAGACCTTGCAGGTCCTTGAGCGGTGAGTCGTGCCATTCAAGCTGATCGAGATGCTCGTCCAGGGCGCCGAGTTTGTCGCTTTCCAGAAACCAGTCGGCCAAGCCGCAATACAGCGCATCGGCGGCGCGAATCTGCACGCCGCTGACGCCCAGGTAAATCCCCAGTTCGCCAGGAATCCGTGGCAGGAAGTAGCTGCCGCCCACGTCCGGGAAATAACCGATGGCCACTTCCGGCATCGCCAGGCGACTGCGTTCGGTGACGACGCGCAGATCAGCGCCTTGTACCAGACCCATGCCGCCGCCCAGTACAAAGCCGTCCATCAAGGCGAGGATCGGTTTGCGGTAGTGGTGGATGGCGAGGTCCAGGGCGTACTCCTCGACAAAGAAATCTTCGTGCAGGGTGTCGCCGTTTTTGTGGCTGTCGTACAGCGAGCGAATATCACCACCGGCGCAGAAGGCTTTTTCACCAGCACCGCGCAGTACCACGGCGTGGACCTGCGAATCCTTGGCCCAGGCATCGAGCTGATGTTGCAGGCGGCGGACCATGTTCAGGGTGATGGCGTTGAGGCCGGCGGGGCGATTGAGGGTCAGGTGGCCGATGTGGTTGCGAACCTCGGCCAGCACTTCGTTTGCCGTGGCGTCCGTGGCGTTTGCCTGCGGAGATGAAACCTGAGCAGTCATCGATAACTCCCTGCTTTTATTGTTCTTTATAGAGAAGCTCGCGCGCGAGCGATGCTGGATCGTAGCAGTGCAAATTTGTGATGTACAACCGGCATATGTGCAGGCTCTA
The DNA here is from genome assembly GCF_037049705.1 of Janthinobacterium sp. LPB2021202312-11-4. NCBI lineage: Bacteria > Pseudomonadati > Pseudomonadota > Betaproteobacteria > Burkholderiales > Oxalobacteraceae > Janthinobacterium > Janthinobacterium sp. LPB2021202312-11-4. Next base: position 24,057 of record NZ_JBAGKV010000028.1, read on the forward strand.
CGTGCATTTTTACCTTAGGGCAAAGATCGCAGCCTGCGGCGGCGCCCACAGGCGCGTAGGAGCTGCCGAAGGCTGCGATCTTTTGATCTTTGATAACACCCACGACCGATTCGGCTGCCAATGTCCCTCCTTCAGCGTACTTGAGCTGTCTAAACAAGGCCTTACGACACCAGCCCCACCCCGGCACTTGGCATTCTGGCGTCCCTGCCCATAAAGCGGCCTGGCCGCGATAACTCCAAATAATCCGGGACTCTAAAAAATGAAAATCAAATGGCTGACCTTGCCGGCATTGGCTTTGCTGTGCTGCACCACTGGCGCCAGCGCCAAAGAATGGAAAGAGCTGCGCTTTGGCGTTAACCCAAGTTACCCGCCCTTTGAATCGACCACCGCTGACGGCGGCGTACAAGGTTTTGGCGTGGACCTGGGCAACGCCATTTGCGCCGAATTGAAGCTGACCTGCGTGTGGGTCAGCAATGACTTCGACGGGCTGATTCCGGCGCTGAAGGCCGGTAAGTTCGACGCCATCGAGTCGTCGATGACGGTCACCGAAGCGCGCAAGAAGCAGATCGACTTCACCGATCGCCTGTACGCCGGCCCGACCGCCATCGTCACTCGCAAGGATTCCGGCTTGCTGCCCACCGCCGAGTCGCTGCGCGGCAAGACCATCGGCTACATGCAGGGCACCATCCAGGAAACCTACGCCCGGGCCAAACTGGCGCCCGGTGGCGTGAAGCTGCGCGCCTATCAGAATCAGGATCAGGTCTACGCCGACCTGGTGTTCGGGCGTCTCGACGCCTCGATCCAGGACAAGATGCAGGCGCAAATGAGCTTCCTGACCTCGCCCCAAGGCGCGGACTTCAAGAACAGCGAAGGCATCAGCGACCCGTTGGTGCCGTCGGACATCGCCATCGGCATCCGCAAGGACAACGAAGAACTCAAAGGCATGCTCAATGCCGCCATCAAGGCCCTGCACGACAAGGGCATCTACGCACAGATCCAGCAGAAACACTTCGGCGATCTGGACCTCTACAACAACTGATCCCCGCGCCCCGAACGCTGTGCCGCGATAACCGGTGCAGCGCTTCAGCGTGGGCGCCTCAAGACAGGTGACTGGCGTGAATTCCTTCCTGAATCTGATCGGGCTCGATGTTTCGGCCCTGCAAGGTTATGGCCCGCTGCTGCAGCACGGCACCTGGGTCACCCTCAAATTATCGGCGCTGTCGCTGCTGGTCAGCATGGCGCTGGGCCTGCTCGGGGCGGCGGCCAAGCTGTCGCCGCTCAAGGTGCTGAACCTGCCGGCGACCTTTTACACCACGCTGATTCGCGGCGTGCCGGACCTGGTGCTGATGCTGCTGATTTTCTACAGCCTGCAAGGCTGGCTCAGCAGCCTGACCGAAGCGATGGGCTGGCCGTACATGGAAATCGACCCGTTCGTGGCCGGGATCGTCACCCTCGGGTTTATCTACGGCGCGTATTTCACCGAGACTTTTCGCGGCGCGATCCTCAGCGTGCCCCGTGGCCAGCAGGAAGCGGCGGCGTGTTTCGGCTTGAATCGCTGGCAGCGTTTTCGCTTCGTGGTGTTCCCGCAGATGATGCGGTTCGCCTTGCCAAGCCTGGGCAACAACTGGCTGGTGCTGCTCAAGGCCACGGCCCTGGTGTCGATCATCGGCTTGTCGGACCTGGTCAAAGTCGCCCAAGAGGCGGGCAAGAGCACCTTCAACATGCTCGACTTCCTGTTGCTGGCGGCGGCGCTGTACTTGCTGATCACCAGCGCTTCGAACTATGTCCTGCGGGTGCTCGAACGCCGCTATAACCAGGGCGTGCGGGGGATGGCGCGATGATCGAATTGATTGCCGAGTACTGGAAACCCTTCCTCTTCAGCGACGGCTACAGCCTGACCGGGTTGGCCATGACCTTGTGGTTGCTGGTGGCGAGCATCGTGATGGGCTTTTTCCTGTCGTTGCCGTTGGCGATCCTGCGCACCTCGCGTTGGGGCCTGTTGCGCTGGCCGGTTCAGCTATTCACTTACGTGTTTCGCGGCACGCCGCTGTATATCCAGTTGCTGATTTGCTACAGCGGGATCTACGGCATCGCGCTGGTGCGCTCGCAACCGTTGCTCGAAGCGTTTTTTCGCGATGCGATGAATTGCACGTTGCTGGCGTTTACCCTCAACACCTGCGCCTACACCGTGGAGATTTTTGCCGGGGCGATTCGCAGCATTCCCTACGGCGAAATCGAAGCCGCCCACGCTTACGGCTTGAGCGGTTGGCGTCTGTATCTGCGGCTGATCCTGCCCTCGGCACTGCGTCGGGCGCTGCCGTATTACAGCAACGAAGTGATCCTGATGCTGCACGCCACGTCGGTGGCGTTCACCGCGACCATTCCCGACATCCTCAAAGTCGCCCGGGACGCCAACGCCGCGACCTTCATGACTTTCCAGGCCTTTGGCATCGCCGGGTTGCTGTACCTCGCGTTGTCGTTCGGCCTGGTCGGGGCGTTTCGCCTGGCCGAGAAACGCTGGCTGAACTTCCTCGGTCCCGCTCACTAAAGAGGTTTGCATGAATAAATTGACCGTAGAAAACCTGTTTAAACGCTTCGGTGACAATGAAGTGCTCAAGGGCGTCTCGTTGAACGCCAAGGCAGGGGACGTGGTGAGCATGATCGGCGCCAGCGGTTCGGGCAAAAGCACCATGTTGCGCTGCATCAACTTTCTGGAACGGGCGGACGAAGGTGCCATCGAACTGGACGGCGAACGCATCGTCACCCGCCCAGGCATCGGTGGCATGCGCGTGGCCAATCCGGCACAGTTGCAGCGCTTGCGCACGCGGCTGGCGATGGTGTTCCAGCATTTCAATTTGTGGAGCCACCTGACCGTGCTGGAGAACATCATCCTGGCGCCGTGCCGGGTGCTCGGGATCAGCCGCAAAGCCGCCGAAGACAGTGCCCGGGCGTATCTGGACAAAGTCGGTTTGCCGCAAAGGGTCGCCGATCAGTACCCGGCGTTTCTCTCCGGCGGCCAGCAGCAACGGGTAGCGATTGCCCGGGCGCTGGCGGTGGAACCGGAGATTCTGTTGTTCGACGAGCCGACTTCGGCCCTCGACCCGGAACTGGTGGGCGAAGTACTCAAGGTGATTCAGGCACTGGCCGAAGAAGGCCGGACCATGCTGATGGTGACCCACGAAATGGGCTTCGCCCGGCAGGTCTCGACCCAGGTGTTGTTCTTGCATCAGGGACGGGTTGAAGAGCAGGGTGATGCGACTATCCTCGATCAGCCAGGCAGTGAACGTTTGCAGCAATTTTTATCAGGCCGTTTGAAGTGAGAGACGTACATGGCGGATATCCGCGATCTGTCGATCGTGCTTGATCGCATTGATCAAGCCATCATCGAAGTGCTGCGCCACGATGGGCGCATCACCTATCAAAAGCTGTCCGAGCGTGTGCATCTGACCCCCAGGCCTTGCCTGGAACGGGTGCGCAAACTGGAACAGCTCGGGGTTATTCGCGGGTACGGGGCGATTCTCGATGAGAAAAAACTGACGCCGGGGCTGTCGTTGCTGGTGTTGGTGGCGTTGTCGAACCAGAGCGGGCGGGCGGCGCAGAAGGCCTTTGAGGCCAAGGTGCGGGGTTGCCCGCAAGTGCTGGAATGTCGCTTGATCAGTGGCGCGTTCGATTACAGCCTGCGGATGCGTTGTCGGGACATGGAGCATTACCGGGTGCTGACAGAGGTCTGGTTTGATGACCCGGAATTGCATATCGACAAGTTGGTGAGCCATCCGGAATTGGCGATGGTCAAGACCACGATGGAATAGATGTTTATAGCAAGATCAAAAGATCGCAGCCTTCGGCAGCTCCTACAGGATCGGGTTTTCACGCGGTCAATGCAGGCGCTGCCGAAGGCTGCGATCTTTTGACTTCAGGCCCTCACCGAATCGGCTGAGGAACACTCCATCTTCAGCCGTTTTCAGCATCAACCACCCCCCTTATCAACCGGGTTTTCCCCCCGCCGAAACAGACAATGAGCCTCTCTCAACCCTCATTGAATCTGTGCCCATGCAAACCACCAATACCGTTTTGATGATTCGCCCGACACGTTTCTCCTTCAATCAGGACACGGCGGCGAACAACCGTTTCCAGCGCCCGGCGGCGGTGTCCGAAGACGTCCAGCTCAAGGCCCTGCAAGAGTTCGATGGCTACGTCGCCGCGCTGCGTGGGCACGGCGTTGAAGTGCTGGTGCACAACGACGCCGAAGCGCCACACACCCCGGATTCGATCTTCCCTAACAATTGGTGGAGCAGTCACCCGGACGGCACGCTGGTGCTGTACCCGATGCAGGGCCATAACCGTCGTCTGGAGCGCGACAAAGGCGTACTCGACCATTTGCGCGATGAATACCGGGTCGAGCAGTGCCTGGACCTGTCCGGCCTGGAGTTGCAGGAGGTGTTCCTCGAAGGCACCGGCAGCATGGTGCTGGATCGTCAGCAGCGCATTTGCTACGCCGGTTATTCCACGCGCACCCACGCCAAGGCTCTGGACCAGGTGGTCAGCCATTTGGGCTACGAGTTGTGTGCCTTTAACGCGGTGGACCGCCAAGGCGTCCCGATTTACCACACCAACGTGATGATGAGTGTCGGTACGCGGTTGGCCATTGCCTGCCTGGTGTCGGTGACCGAGCCTGGCGAACGCCTGGCCTTGCGTAAACGGCTTGAAGACAGCGGCAAGCAGGTCATCGCCCTCGACTGGGCGCAACTGGAGTCCTTCGCCGGCAACATGCTGGAAGTCCACAACGCGGCGGGTGAGCCCGTGCTGGTGATGTCGCGCACCGCGTGGCAATCGCTGGACGTGGCCCAGCGCCGCTTGATCGAAGCCCACACCACGCCGCTTCCCGTGAACATCGACACCATCGAACGCATCGGCGGCGGCAGCGCGCGCTGCATGCTGGCCGAAGTTTTCCTGCCTAAACACCTGGCTATCAAGGAGCACCAGCGATGATCGTCCGTCCAGCCACTCCCGCCGATTTACCCGCATTACTGGCCCTGGCCCACAGCGCCGGGACCGGTTTGACTACGTTGCCTGCCGACGCCCCACGCTTGCGTCAACGCCTGGAATGGGCGGCAAAAACCTTCGCTGGTGACGCTGAGCGGGCCGATGCCGATTACCTGTTTGTGCTGGAAAACGACGCGAATGAAGCCATCGGCATCTGCGCCCTGGCCGGTGCAGTGGGCCTGCGCGAGCCTTGGTACAACTACCGTTTGGGTCTGTTTGTCGCGGCCTCGAAAAACCTCGGGATTAATCAGCAATTGCCGACGTTGTTCCTCGGCAACGACATGACCGGGCATTCGGAGCTGTGTTCGCTGTTCCTGCACGCTGATCACCGCAGTGGCCTCAATGGACGCTTGCTGTCCAAAGCGCGGTTTCTGTTTCTGGCGGAATTCCGTGAGCAGTTTGGCGACAAGGTGATTGCCGAGATGCGCGGTTATTCGGATGACGAAGGCGTGTCACCGTTCTGGGAAGGCCTGGGGCGGCACTTTTTCAAGATGGATTTTGCTGACGCCGATTACCTCACCGGCCTCGGCAACAAGACCTTTATCGCTGAACTGATGCCCAAGTTCCCGCTACCGACCTGCCTGCTGCCGCAAGACGCGCGCTCGGTAATTGGCCGGGTGCATCCCAACACTGAGCCGGCACTGGGCATGCTCAAGGCTGAAGGGTTTGAACATCGGGATTACATCGACATCTTCGACGGCGGGCCGCTGATCGAATGCGCCACCGGGGATATCCGTGCGGTGCGTGACAGCGAGGTATTGCAGTTGAGCATCGGCACACTGGGGGAGCAGGCGGCGACGTATTTGATTCATAACCGCCAGTTCGCCGATTGCCGGATTACCGCGGCAGCGGCCAGGGTGGCGGCGGGGACGTTGATTGTGGACGCGCAAACGGCCAAGGCGTTGGGGGTGTGTGCGGGCTCGTCGGTGAGGGCCGTGAGTCTGGCGGTGCCGGTTCGGCAGCAGTCAGCAGCCTAGATCAAAAGATCGCAGCCTTCGGCAGCTCCTACATTGAACGCGTGCTAACCCGATCCTGTAGGAGCTGCCGAAGGCTGCGATCCTTTGATCTTCAAGGACGGGCAGAAAACACATCACCAACGCTACACCGCTTGGCATGCAGCTCGCTGGCGTGAATCAGTTGCTCAAGGTCTTGTCGGTAAGGGCCGTGAGTCTGGCGGTGCCGGTGCGGCAGCAGTCAGCAGCCTAGATCAAAAGATCGCAGCCTTCGGCAGCTCCTACATTGAACGCGTGCAAACCCGATCTGTAGGAGCTGCCGGAGGCTGCGATCCTTTGATTTTCAAGGACGGGCAGAAAACACATCACCAATGCTACGCCGCTTGGCATGCAGCTCGCTGGCGTGAATCAGTTGCTCAAGGTCTTGTCGGTGAGGGCCGTGAGTCTGGCGGTGCCGGTGCGGCAGCAGTCAGCAGCCTAGATCAAAAGATCGCAGCCTTCGGCAGCTCCTACATTGAACGCGTGCAAACCCGATCTGTAGGAGCTGCCGAAGGCTGCGATCCTTTGATTTTCAAGGACGGGCAGAAAACACATCACCAATGCTACGCCGCTTGGCATGCAGTTCACTGGCATGAATCAGTTGCTCAAGGTCTTCCGGCGTCACGTCGATGAACGCCTCCATATCGGCCAGCGCCCGCTTCAGGTCCTCGGCCGTAATGGCCTGGCTGTCCGCCGAGGGCAGCGTCGGTGCCGATTCGGCGGCGCGTTTGGGGTAGCGAATCCGTGTCAGGTTGTTGTACGCCAACGCGCACAGCAGCATCGCCGAAGCGCTGAGCATCACCGGGCCGAGGGCTTTCCAGTCCAGGGCGATGGTCGCCGGGTCCGCGAGCACCAATAACAGCGCCAGCGCTCCGGCCGGCGGGTGCAGGCAACGCAGCCAGCACATCAACATCAGCGCCATGCCCGCCGCCAGGCAAGCACTGCCCAGGGTTCGCCCGAGCACATGGGCGACCAGCAGCGCGATCACCCCGGCGCTCAAATAGCCGCCCAGAATCGACCATGGCTGGGCGAGGGCGCCGGAGGAGACGGCGAACAACAACACCGCCGACGCCCCGAGCGGGCCGACCAAATGCTGCGCCACTTCTATGCCGAACACCTGGCTGCATAACCAGACGCTGAACAGCGTGCCCAGGGACATGCCGATGGCCGCGCGGCTCCATTCGGAGGGGCGGGTGTTAATGGCGGCGGGCAGCCAGCGAGCGAGCATCATCACAATCGATCCGTTGGCAAAATCCGGGGCAAAAAAAAAGGCTTGGCTGGGATACCCAGAAAGCCCTTGAAGGTGTTCCAACTATTGGGGGAGGAACGAGGCGCAGTGTGCCGTTCATTCCCGATGCTGACAAATTCATATTAATGCAGCTTCAATGCATTACTTTTGCAGTATCGCCACCCGCCGGCCGGCCATGAAACACAGCGAGCCGCCCATCGCCGTCAAAGCGCAGAGGGCGTAGAACATTGTCGGCGCCGGGGTGTGCATCAGCAAGAAGCCGCAGATCACCGGGCTCAACGCGCCGCCCAGTGCCGCGAGGTTTTGCGCGCCGTAGTAACTGCCGCGCAGTTCTTCCGGCGCCAGGGTGTCGACGAACAGGAACTCTGCCGGGTAGATGATCATTTCACCGAGGGTGAAGATGAACATCGCCACGCACCAGCTCACCAGGCCATCGGCCAGGCTGAACCCGACTAACCCCAAGATGAACAGGCTGGTGCCGCCGGCAATCCAATAGCGCAGTTGTTCGCGCTTGAGGAAGCGGCCGATCTGGTATTGCAGCAGGATCACCGTGATGGCGTTGCAGGCGAGCAGGGCGGCCATGGTTTGCAGGGCGCGCTTGGAGTCGTGGGTCACCAGCAGGTATTGCGACAAGTACAAGGTGAAACGGCCGTGGACCACGGTGCTGAACAGGCAGCCGCAGGTGAACATGATCAAGGTGCGGTCGTTCTTGAGGGTGGTCAGGGTCTTCAAAAAACTCTGGGGCTGGCCGATGGCGGGCACTTGGGCGGCGTCTTTCGGAATACCGCTCATCAAGAAGATGCTGAAGAACGCGATGCCGCCGGCAATCAGGAACGGTGCAATCGGGTACACCCCGGCGATCACCACGCCGAGCATCGGCCCGGTCGCGTAGCCGATGTTGGTCAAGGTGTAGCGCAGGGAAAATGCCTTGGCCCGTTGGCCCATGGGCAGGTTTTCACTGAGGATCGCTTTCGAGCCGATCAGGAACAACGCGGACGCGGTTTCGGTGATGACCAGGGTGGCGGTGGTCAGGTAGAGGTTTTCGGCGAAGGTCAGCAGCACGAAGCCGATGGCGCTGGAGAGCATGGCCAGGATCAACAGCCGGCGCTTTTCCAGTCGGTCGATGATGTAGCCGCCGTAGAGGGCGAGCAGGGTGGCGATAAACACCGCGATGCCCAGCAGCAGACCAACGTCCTGTTGGTTGAGACCGAGTTTGTTGCTCAGGAACAGCGTGAGCAACGGGCTGGTGATGGCGCGGCTGACGACGATGGTCAGCGAGCAAATCATCAACCGGCGGATAACGAGCGAGTAAGTGGCCACGGTGGGGCAAATGTCCTTATTCAGATGTTATGGGGCTCGGCGTCATACCGAGTTGCTGCCATTCGCGGGCAAGCCTCGCTCCTACAGGTTCGCGCTAACCCCGTAGGAGCGAGGCTTGCCCGCGAAGAGGCCGGTACAGACAGCACACCATTCAAGTCAGCCACCGATCCAAGGTTGCAACAGATTCCAGTTCATCAACCCGCCACAACTGCCCAAGCAGTTCTTCAACCTGCTGCCGCGCCATCACCCGCCCGGCCAGACTGAAAAACTTCTCCTCCAACGCTTCATCACTCAGCGGATTGCCCGGCGCGCCCAACGGCACTTCAACGCACAGGCTGGCTTGCCGACCGTCCACGGTCCGCACGCTGACGACGGGCTCGCCATCCTCGGACAGTTGCGGGTCCACTTCAAGCCGGATACGCGACATCCAGTCAGCGATTCGCGGGTCGTTGCGTTGCGCCTCGTCATAGGCTTCCAGTCGGCAATGCCCCAGGACCAGCCGCGCGGCGAGGGCATAGCGCAAGCTCATCTGCGCCGCCGCCAGACTCGCCACCTCTTGCCCGCCGCACATGTCTTGCAGGAACCCGCACAACGACACCCGAATGTCCTCGACCTGATCGACGCCAACCTGCAACTGCGTCAGCAACAGGCCCAGGGCATCGATTGCCGAATGGGTGCCACGGCACGCGGCGTAAGGCTTGATCGAGCAGCGGGCGAGTTTCCACACCCGGCCCAGATCCGCGTCCAGCGCCTCGGGTACCGCTGCGTCACCGGCCAGGGTCTTGAGAAATCCGCCCCAGACGTCCTCGAACAACTTGGTTGGCCCGGTGATACCGCGCTGGGCGAACCGTGCCGCCAGCAAACCACCTTCGGCGGCGCGACCGCTGTGGAGTTTTTTGCTTTGGGAACCGTCATGAATAAACGCCCAAAGTCCGCCGCTGAAGCTGCCGGCGATACCCAGGGCCGACAAGGTTTGCGCAGCATCGAGGCCGAGAATCCGCGCACTGGCGGCCGCTGCGCCAAACACCCCGCACGTCGCCGTGGAATGCCAACCGGCTCCGTTATGCGCCGAATAACTGCCGCAGGCTTCCAGCACCCGCCGGCCGATTTCGTAGCCGATGACCACAGCGGTGATGAACTCCCGTCCATTCACCGTTTTCCCGGACATCGACACGGCCGCCATCACGGCGGGCAGCACCACGGCCCCGGAATGATCGCAACCCCCGGTATCGTCCAGTTCCAGCGCATGGGCGGCGATGCCATTGAGCATCGCCGCTTGCGCCGCACCGACGCGCCAATCGGTGCCCCAGACCGGCGTGCTGCCGGTTTCACCTTCGAACACCGTCCGGGCCTGTTTCGCCACGTCACTGCCCGCCCCGGCGAGGGTCGCACCGAAGGTATCGAGAATGTGCCGCTTGGCCTGTGCCACCAGCGCGGCCGGCAGATCCTCAAACCGTGTGTCGACACAAAACTGCGCCAGGTGCTCCATGCGCATCACGCCTTGGTAGGCACTGCAAAATTCGCTCATACGCCGTAATCCCGATAGTGCCGCTCATACACCGCCGCAGGATGATCCTCCGTCACCCGCACCGCCGAATCCGCCCACCACTGCGCCACGTCACCCGCCGTGGCAATCCACACGTCCTGATGCTGCTGAATCCCTTCCAGCAATTCACGCAACACGCCGATGCGTCCCGGTGTGGCGATGATTTCCGGGTGCAGGCGCAGCACGTAACAGAGGCCAAACCGGTGAAACCCGGCGAAGTCCATTTGCAGGTTGCCCAAGGTGTGGCTGTAGGAGGCGATCCGCGATTGCGCCGGCGGCACCGCCGGGCTGAGGTTGAAGGCGAAGTAGGGTTCGTCTTCCAGTTCGTAGTGCAACGGCAGCTCAATCACCTCGGGCGCCGTCGGGTGGGCGAACGGCAAATCATCGCCACGCCACGACGAAGACCAGCGGATGCCGTGATCTCTCAACGCCTCGATAAACCCCGGCGCACCGTTGCCGGCCGGGATGCGAAACCCGGTTGGACGTACGCCGGTCAACGCGGCCAAGGCTTCGCAGCCCTTGGCGATGTCGGCGCTCTGTTCGGCCAGCGTCAGGTTGTCGTAGTTCTGATGGCGATACCCGGCGCAGGCAATCTCATGCCCGCCGGCCTGAATCGCCTGTATATGCCCGGGGTTTTCCTCGGCGACGATGCCCGGAATGCACCAACTGCTGGAGACGCCCAGCTCTGCAAACAAACCGAGCAATCGATCCACGCCGCGCTGGCTGCCGTAGCGCCAGACCGACAGGGTTTTATCCCGCCCGGCGACTTCCGGGGCTTGGGTCAGAATGCCGTGGATGTCGTTGTAATCGACCGTCAGGACGACGGCGCAGCGGTTGCCGTCAGGCCAGACACTGGAATCAGCCATGGTGATGCTCCTTCAGCCACCACTGGGCGACATCGCGGCAGGTGGCGAACCACACGTCATCGCGCTGACGCATGTGTTCGAAGAGTTTTTCCAGCAACAGGATGCGTCCCGGTTTGCCGGTGATCTTGGGGTGGAACAGGGTGGTCAGGCACAGCCCTTCATCCATGGCGCCGTCGTATTCACGGCACCAGTTGTCCAGGGTCAATTCGTAACTGGCGGTGCGGTCCAGCCCCGAGGGGAAGTCCGGGGCGCGGGTGTAGGCGAGGGAGGCGTAATCGTCCATTTCCCAGCGGCCGGGGATTTCCACCAGCGGTGTGTCGAAGCCTGGGACGTTGACCAGGTAAGGCCGATCATCGCCGCGCATGCTGCTGGAGTAAGTGACGCCAGCCTCCACCAGCATCGCCGGGGTCTCGGCGCGCCAGTCACCGGACGGCGTGCGGAAACCTTCGGAGCGGATGTTCAAATGCTTCCAGAACACCTCGCGGGATTTCTTCATCACGGCCTTCTGCTGGTCCAGCGTCAGGGCGTAAAAGGATTCGTGTTTGTAACCGTGGTACGCCACCTCATGTCCGCGCTCGACAATCGCCTGGCACTGTTTCGGCCAGTTCTCCACGACCCAGGCCGGGACGAAGAAGGTCGTCGGGATCTGGAAGGCGTCGAGCAGGTCGAGGATGCGCGGTAAAGCGCGGTAGGGGCCGTAGCCACCGAAGCCGAAGTATTCGGGCTTGCGCCAGATCGAGCCGTTGAGCATGGCATCGCCGGTCGGGCCGTCGAGGTCGAAGGCCAGGGCAAGGCAGGCTTTGTGCTGGAATGGCCAGGCGGGTTGGGGTGAGGAGGACATCTGTGGCTCTCCATTCATCTATAGGTAAAACACCATCCCCTGTGGGAGCGGGCTTGCTCGCGAACGCGGCGTGTCATTCAACATCAATGCTGACTGACAGGGTCCCTTCGCGAGCAAGCCCGCTCCCACACTGGATTTGAGTCGATCATAAATCTGTGGTCCGCCTCCCAACCTGTAGGAGCATGGCTTGCCCGCGATGGCGCACTTGAGGACGCTATCGCGGGCAAGCCTCGCTCCTACAGGGCAAGCATTACTTGCCGGCGTTAATCGTCACGGTTTTGATCGCGCCCAGTTCCAGGTCCCATTTTTTCAGGATGGTCTGGTAGCTGCCGTCATCGATCATGCTCTGCAACGCCACTTTCACCGCTTCGCTCAGCTCAGGCTTTTTCTTGCTCAAACCCATGCCGGAGAACTGCACCGAAATCGGCTGGCCGACAGTCTTGTACATGTCCTTTTCCTGAGTCTTCAGGTACGACAAGGTCTCGCTGCCCTGCATGGCGGCATCGATCCGGCTCTGGCGCAGTTGCGCCCGGGCGTCCGCCGAGCCTTCGGTGCCGATCACGACGATGGCGGGTTTGCCGGCGCCCTCACAATGGGTCTTGCTGTACTCGGCAATTTCCGCCGGGAAGGTGGTGCGGCGGCTGGTGCCGACTTTCTTGCCGCACAGGTCGGTGATTTCGTTGAAATCCTTGTTCTTCTGCAAGGTGTAGAACTGCGGACCGCTGGTGAAGTAGTCGACGAAGGTCACGCTGGCCTGACGCTCGGCGGTGTCGGTCATGCCCGACAGCACCATGTCCACACGGTCGGTGGTCAGCGCGTTGATCATTTGCTCGAAGCCGGTTTCCTGCCATTTGATCTTCACGCCCAGGCGTTCGGCCAGGGCGTTGCCCAGGTCATAGTCCAGACCGGTGAGGGTGTTGGTGGCCGGGTCCTTGAAATCCATCGGCGGGTAGTTCGGCATGATCGCGACAACGATCTCGCCCTTGGCCTTGATGCTGGCCGGCAATTCGGCGGCGAAGCTGACGCTGGAAGCCATCAGGCCGGCGAGTACTGCTGGAATTACGAAATTCTTCATGGTCGTTCTCTTATGAGTGTTGTTACGCAGCTCTTGGTTGCTGAGGCTGGCGCTTAGGTTCGAACGGCAGAAATGAAGCTTTGGGTGCGCGGGTTTTGTGGGCTTATTAGTATTTCTTCGGGGCTTCCAGCCTCCACGATCTGCCCGCCGTCCATAAACACCATGCGGTTGGAGACTTCGCGAGCGAAGCCCAGTTCATGGGTGACGACGATCATGGTCATGCCGGTTTGCGCAAGATCGCGCATCACCGACAGCACCTCACCGACCAGTTCCGGGTCGAGTGCCGAAGTGGGTTCATCGAACAGCATCAGCTTGGGTCGCATCGCCAATGCTCGCGCGATGGCGACGCGTTGTTGCTGACCGCCCGAGAGTTCAATCGGGTAGCTGTTGCGTTTGTCGGCCAGGCCGACGCGGGCCAGTAATTCCAGGGCTTCCTCGTGGGCTTCCTTGGGCGAGCGCTTGAGCACCTGGCACGGGCCTTCGATGATGTTTTGCAGCACCGTCATGTGCGGGAACAAGTTGAAACGCTGGAACACCATGCCGGTGGCCAGGCGTTGACGGGCGATTTGCGACTCGTTGAGTTCGTGCAGTTTGTTACCGACCACGCGGTAACCCACCAGCTCGCCGTCGACCCAGAGGCCGCCCTTGTCGATCTTCTCCAACTGATTGACGCAGCGCAGCAGGGTGCTTTTGCCCGAACCGGACGGGCCGATGATGCACAGCACTTCGCCTTGCTCGACTTCGATGTTGATGTCTTTGAGCGCGTGGTACTGGTCGTAATATTTGTTCAGGCTCACGGCCTTGACGATGCTTCTCATGTCGGATTCCTCAAGAACGCTTGCCGGCGCCGCGAGCGAAACGACGCTCCAGACGGCTTTGACCAAAGGACAGAACGGTGACGGCGGCCAGGTACCAGATACCGGCGACGATCAGCAATTCCATGACCCGGGCGTTGGCGTAGTAGATGTTCTGGGCGTTGTAGAGCAGTTCCGAGTATTGGATGACGCTCGCCAGGGAGGTCATTTTCACCATGCCGATAAACTCGTTGCCGACCGGTGGAATGATGATTCGCATGGCTTGCGGCAGGATGATCCGGCGCAGCGCTTGCAGGCGCGCCATGCCAATCGACTTGGCCGCTTCGTACTGGCCGGTGTCCACCGACAGCAGGCCGGCGCGCACCACTTCGGCGGTGTAGGCGCCCTGATTGATGCTCAAGCCGAGCAGGGCGGCCACGAACGGGCTCATCAGGCTCACGGTGTCCATTTCGAACAGGCCGGGGATGCCGATGGTGGGGAAAATCAGCGCCAGGTTGAACCACAACAGCAGTTGCAGGATCAGCGGCGTGCCACGGAACAGCCAGGTGTAAGTCACCGCCACGTAGCGCAGGATCGGGTTGGCCGACATGCGCATGATCGCCGTGATCACCCCGAACACAATCCCCAGCGCCATTGCCAGCACCGCCATGACGATGGTGTTGAACAAGCCCCAGAGGATCGCTTGCGAGGTGATGAACTGGCCGATGTAGGACCATTCAATCTTGCCTTCGGCGAAGGCGCGGACCAGACCGAGAATCGCGATGACGATCACGGTGGCGAAGAAAATTCGCCCGTAATAGCGCCGTGGCACATGGTGGTACTGGGTGATATCGAACTGGTTGTCGGCCAGTTTGCGCTCCGCCTGGAGTCGTTCTGCCTGAGTCTGGCTCATGTTGGTTCTCCGTAAACTGGTATTTCAGGTCAAACCTGGTGCCTGTAGGAGCGAAGCTTGCTCGCGAAAGCGGTGGGTCATTCAACGGTGATGTTGTATGTGACGACCCCTTCGCGGGCAAGCCTCGCTCCTACAGGTTTTGCGTCTGGCTTAAAGGCGGAAGCCCTGATAGTTCTCGGTCCACTCATGCTGCGCGGCGAGTGCGGTTTTCAAGCGACCGATCTGCTCGCGTACCCGTTGTGGCGCGGTGCCGCCCCAGCCACTGCGGGCGGCGATGGCGGCTTCCAGGGTCAGGCTGTCGCGCACTTCCGGGGTCAGGCGTGGATCGATCTCGGCCAGCAGCGCCGGAGACGCTTCCCACAATTCGATGTCGTGTTTCTCACAGGCCTGGACCAGCGCACCGGTGATTTCGTGGGCTTCTTTGAACGGCACGCCGCGCATGGCCAGCCAGTCGGCGACTTCGGTGGCCAGGGTGAAACCCAATGGCGCCTGACGCCGCAGTTCTTCAACGTTGACCTTCATGGTCGCGACCATCCCGGCCATGGCCGGCAGTACCAGCAGCAAGGTGTCGACGCTGTCGAGCACGCCGTTTTTGTCTTCGCTCAAGTCGCGGTTATAGGACAGCGGCAGGGATTTGAGGGTGGAGAGCAGACCGGTCAGGTTGCCGATCAAACGCCCCGCCTTACCCCGCGCCAGTTCGGCAATGTCCGGGTTCTTCTTCTGCGGCATGATCGAGCTGCCGGTGGCGTAGGCATCGTCCAGTGCGACCCAGCGAAATTGCCGCGACGACCACAGGCAAAACTCTTCGGCGAGGCGGGAAATGTTGATCCCGAGCATGCTGGCGATAAACAGGAACTCGGCCACATGGTCACGACTGGCTACGGCGTCGATGGAGTTTTCGCACACGCCGCTGTAGCCCATTTCCTTGGCCGACTGCTGGGGCAGACGAGCGATGGCGGAACCGGCCATGGCCGCCGCGCCGAGTGGCGACAGCGAAGTGCGCGCGTCCCAATCCACCAAACGCTGCACATCACGCAACATCGATTGGGCGTGGGCCAGCAAGTGGTGAGCGAAGACGATCGGTTGCGCCTGCTGCAAGTGGGTGAAGCCTGGGCAAATGCTTTCGACGTGTTGTTCGGCTTGTTCCACCAGTGCTTGCTGCAAGGCCAACACTTCAACGGCCAGGGTGCGGACGTGATCACGCAGGAACAGGCGCAGGTCGTTGGCGGTCTGGTCGTTGCGCGAACGGCCGGCACGCAGCTTGCCGCCGAGGGCGCCGAGGCGCTCGGTCAGCAGGCGTTCGATGAACGTGTGAACGTCTTCGTCGTCCAGGGTCGGGGCGATGCTGCCGGCGCGGAAGTCAACGCCGATCTGATCCAGGGCGCCGAGCATGGTGCGGGTTTCTTCCTCGCTCAACAGGCCGGCACGCTGCAGTTCTCCTGCATGAGCCTTGGAGCCGGCGAGGTCGTAGGGGGTGAGGCGGAAATAGCGCTCAGGGCAACGGGACAGGGCCGCCAGGGCTTCGGATGGGCCGCTTTTGAAGCGGGCACCCCAGAGACGGTCGGTGGTTTGAGACATTGTTGTTTTCCTCGTCGGTAAAGCGAACTGAATAAGGTCTGAAGGCCCTGAACACTCGCCGCAAATCATTCGGGCGTGGTTAGGCCAAAGCAGTTTTCAAGGGGCAGTTGCGAAGTGGCGAGAGCTGATCGAAGTGTCAGCTTTTAATGGTGCGAAATCAGTGAGTTGGCACTTAGGTACGGAATTTATTAACGGTTGCCAAGGCTTGTTTTCTGTGTTCATTATTATTAGCCAGCGTTATTTTTGTTGTTGGACACAGATTGTTTGCTAGAGCGCCAGAGGTAAATAAGCATTATGGAAACCCCACTTTCCAATTCCGGAAACCCGCCGCCAAAACCACCTCACCGGGCGCCGTTGGCGCTCAGCGGTCTGGACTTCAAATTGCTCAAAGTGTTTAAGGCGGTGGTCGAGGCCGGTGGCTTCAGTGCGGCCCAGAACGAGCTGAATGTGGGCCTGGCAGCCATCAGCAAACAGATCTCCGACCTGGAAATTCGCATCGGCATGCGCCTGTGCACCCGGGGCCGGGAAGGTTTTCACCTGACCGAAGAAGGTCGCCTGGTGTATCAGGCGTCGATTGATTTATTTGCCTCGGTCGATAACTTTCGTGATCGGCTTAGTTCAGCGCAAAACGAACTTATCGGTGATCTGGGTGTGGGGGTTGTTGATAATACGATCTCCGATCCTAATTCACCGTTAGTTGCGGCGCTTAGAAGGATTAATGAAGAGTCGCCGAAAGTAAGGTTTCAACTTCAGGCCTCACAGTTGGATGAAGTAGAGCGGGGTGTTGTCGAGGGGCGATTAGTGGCGGGAATCGTGCCGGTTTATCAGAAACGTGAAGAGTTCGATTACTACGCACTCTACGAAGAACGCTCGCAGGTTTACTGCGCAGTCGGGCATCCGTTGTTCGAGTTGCCGGAGGCGGAAATCGGCAGCCATGTGCTCAAGGATCATGAGTGCATCAACCACCGTTACGCGATTCATCGGGACAAACTGAATTTCGCCCACTACGACAGCTTTTCAGCCTCGGCGACCCAAGTGGAAGCGGTAGCGTTGTTGGTCAAGACCGGCCGATTCGTGGGCTTCCTGCCGCAACATTACGCCGCCAGCCTGGTGGCCCAAGGTCAGTTTCGGGCCGTGCGCCCGGACCTGATCAACATCGTCACGCCATTCAATCTGATCCTGCGGCACAACACGGTGCGCAGTCCGCTGGTCAAGGCGTTTGCCCAGGCGTTGGGGGTGGATTTGAAGGTGCCGGTGTGATGCTAGTGCAAGTAACTCCAACCCTCGAACTGCACAAAACATGTAGGAGCTGCCGAAGGCTGCGATCTTTTGCTCTTGAAAAAACAACGTCAAAAGATCGCAGCCTTCGGCAGCTCCTACAGGTGCAGTAACACGTAATCGTTTTTATCGAAACGCCCGGTCAGGACTGGCTGCAAATTGCCGAGGGTTGTTCCTTTGAGTGCGATGTAATCACTGCGATCCAACATCACCCACGCCGGTGCCGCGATAGTTTCCAGTTCCTGAACCGATTCAGTAAACACCGGTTGCAGGTCCTGTTCGATATTGACCATGAACTTGATCGCCTTGGCGTCTTTGCCCATACCGAACAACACCAGCGGCGCGGGGTCTTTTTGAACCTCCAGGAAAACGGCGCGGCTAAAGGTGCGTGAGTCGTAGAGCTGCCGCTCCACGGGTTCGAACACCAGGATGTAAACCGACCACAATCCCAATACCGCGCAAAACGCCAAGGCCTGCGCCCGCCACGCCGGCCGGAAAAGCGCCGCCACAGCCATTGCTTGCAGCACGCCAAGCACGATCATCACCGGTGCCAGGCCAGTGAGTTGCTCGGGGAAGCGCTTCTGGCCGACGATCAAGCCGACGATCAACAAGCCCGGGATCAGCAACCAAAGCCCCTGCATCACGCCACGCAATGCGCCGAACAATCGCCCCCGCGTTGCCTGAAACGGATACGCCGCAATGATTGCCGCCATGGGCAACATCGGCAGCAGGTAGCGCGCTTTTTTCGCCTGGGGAATCGACAGCCCGAGCATCACGATCAACCCGGCTGCCGCGCAATACAGCACCAGGCGCAGCTGCGGTCCGGCTTCGCGCGGCGTGGTCAGGCCGATGGCTAACAACGCCAAAACGCCCAACGGATAGGCCAGCGCATAGTTGCCCATGGAGCTGCTGAAGTAATACAGCGAACCGCTGGCGCCTTCACTGCCATCCATGCGTCCCATGAACTGCATGCGAATCACGTCCTGCATGAAGGCCGGGCCACCGCTGATTTTGGCCAGCAGCAACAGCAAGCCGACGCACACCACCAGCAGTGCCGCAGCGAGCAGACCGAAGCCAAACAGCCGTTGCCACTGACGATTGAGCAGGAAGTAGCTGCACAGCATGCCGGTCGGCACCACCAGGCCAATCGGCCCACGAATCCCGAAGCCAAGCAGCAGCAAGGCAAAGATCAGCAGCCAGCGACGGTTGGCGTTGAAATGATCGGCGGCATAGCCCAGGTAGAACACCGAAAACGCCACTGCCGCGAGCATCAGGTCCAGGGACACGGCGCGGGCTTCGGTGACAAACGTGTTGGTCAGCAACAGCAGGGCAATGCTGATCAATGCCCAGCGGGTGGAGTAGGGCGCCAGCAGCCGGTACATCAGCGTGACGATCACCGAACCGGCCACCGCACTTGGCAACCAGGCACTGAAGGCATTCACCTCACCGAATGGCAACGACAGCAACCAGACGAACAACGTGGTCACCGCCGAATAGTCAGCGTAAGGCTGGCCATAAGTGGTGGGGAAAAACGTCGGTCCGTGGCGGAGCATTTCCTGGGCAAACAACACAAACCGCGAATCGAAGCCGATCGCGGTCTGCTGGTAAACCCCGGCCATGAACAACAGCAATGCCAACAGCCCCAGACTCAGGGACTGCCGACGGATTGCGTTGCTGGATTGAGCCCCCACCGTCAGGCAACTGCTGGTGTAGTGGGCCATTGCTGTTGCGGAATCGGCAGCTTGCGTGACTCGCCGCGACCCATCGGGAAGTACAGGAAGCCACTGCGCGACAGGCGCTCAGCGTCGTACAGGTTGCGTCCGTCGAAGATCACCGGCGCAACGAGGCGCTGGCGCATCAGATCGAAGTCCGGGGCCTTGAATTGCTGCCATTCGGTGCAAATGATCAGGGCGTCTGCGCCGGTCAGTACCGATTCAGGCGTACCCATGAGCATCAGCTTCGATTCGTCCGGGTACAGATGCTGGGTTTCCTGCATGGCTTCAGGGTCGAACGCACGAACGTTGGCCCCGGCGGCGAACAGCGACTCGAGCAGTACCCGACTTGGCGCATCGCGCATGTCATCGGTGTTCGGCTTGAACGCCAGGCCCCACACGGCAAAGGTTTTGCCGGCCAGGTCGCCTTTGTAGAACGCATTGACCCGCTCGAACAGCTTGTGTTTCTGCCGTTCGTTGATGGCTTCCACTGCTTGCAACAGGTCGCTGGAGCAGTTCGCTTTCTCGGCACTGTGAATCAGTGCGCGCATGTCTTTCGGGAAGCACGAACCACCATAACCGCAGCCCGGATAGATGAAGTGATAGCCGATGCGCTGATCGGCGCCGATGCCCAGGCGCACGGATTCGATGTCGCAACCCAGGTGCTCGGCCAGTTCGGCGATCTGGTTGATGAAGCTGATCTTGGTGGCCAGCATGCAGTTGGCGGCGTATTTGGTCAGCTCGGCGCTGCGCAGGTCCATGAACATGATGCGGTCATGGTTTCGGTTGAACGGTGCGTAGAGTTCGCGCATGACCTCGCGCACTTCATCGCGCTCGCAGCCGACAATGATGCGGTCCGGGCGGCGGCAGTCGGCCACGGCCGTGCCTTCCTTGAGGAATTCGGGGTTGGAAACGATATCGAACTCCAGCTCACGACCCGCCTGTTGCAGCTTGCCTTCAATGTGGGCGCGAAGGGTGTCGCCGGTGCCGACCGGGACGGTGGATTTTTCCACCAGAATCAGCGGCTGCTCGCGATGACGCGCTACCGCGTCACCCACCGACAACACGTAGCTCAGGTCTGCCGAACCGTCTTCACTGGACGGCGTGCCGACGGCGATGAACAGCACTTCGCCGTGCTGAACGGCCAGTTTTTCATCGGTAGTGAACTGCAGGCGCTTGGCCTCCAGACTCTCCTTGACCAGGCTGGCCAGCCCCGGTTCGAAAATACTGACGTGGCCCTGTTTGAGCAATTCGACCTTTTTGGCATCGATGTCCATGCAGATCACATCGTGGCCGACTTCGGCCAGAACGGCAGCCTGCACGAGGCCAACGTAACCACTACCAAATACACTGATTTTCATGGGGCATTCCTAAGAACAGGTGCGCGAGCAGGTCGAGAGTTGATGGTTATTACCCCGAGGATGACGAGGGCCACCCCAAGGCTTTTTGCAAGACTGAAATGTTCGTTGAACGCCGGCAGACTGGCGGCCAGCAGGTACACCAGCGCATAGCTGATGCTCAACAGTGAGTACGCGCGGCCCAGCGGCACGTCGCGCAAGGCCAGCAACCAACTGAGCATCGACAACGCGTAGGCGAGGATCGCCGCCAGCACTACGCCGATGGCGATCAGATCAACGCTGCCATTGCCCAATGCCGTCAGCCATTGATCGGGTTGCGGCAAGCGGCTCATGCTCCAGCGCATGCCCAGTTGCGCGGCACTGGCGAGCATCACACTGCCAAGGGCGAAGCTGATTCCACGGCGCAGGTTCATGTTTGTTGCCCCAGCAAAACCACACCACCGATCACCAGTGCCACACCCAGCCAATGGCGACGGTCGATGGTTTCGTGAAAGACAAAACGGGCCACCAGGGTGATCAGCACGAAATTGAGGCTCAACATCGGGTAGGCGACGCCAACTTCGAGGCGCTGTAGCACCAGCAGCCAGACCAGCAGCCCCGAACCCAGCGAGAACAAGGCGAGCCACAACCACGGCGAGCGCAATTTCTCGCCCCAGCCTGAGTCTTTACCGCGCCAGCTCTCCACGGCGTACTTCTGGGCCACCTGGCCCAGGCAGGTCAGCAGACAGGCCGTCAGCAGCAGCAACAGGCTCATGACGCATCCTTGGGGATGATCAGAATCACCAGGTTGCCTTGCTCGTAGCGCTTGCCGTCTTTGGGCAACAGATCCACTTCGTGCAGTTCGTCGTCACCCTTGACCCGCATGACCACGCCGACCGAACCGGTCTTGCGCGCGTCCTGCATCCACTGTTGCACCTGATCGGTGGTGATCCGCCGATTGCCGGTGTCGGGATAGTCCAGGCCGTACTTGAGTTCGCCGACCGTGTTGTACAGGGCAACTTGCGGGTTTTGCAGGCGCCAGGCCAGCGCCGCCGCCGCCCCCAGATCATTGCTTAGCAAGTGCCCGGTCTGGCCCAGCTCTTGAGCGTGTTCGAGGATGAACTGGTCGGGCATCTTGTTCGAGACCACCGAATTAGGCAGGCCCGCCGGCACCAGTCCCATCAGGATCAGGCTGCCAAACGCCGGTGCCGCCCAACATTGCAAAGGACGGAAGGCTTGCAGCAGGTTGGCCATGATCCAGCCAATCAGCGCGATAAACACCAGGATCAGGTGATGCAACTCAAGCTCGTACAACGGCTTTTTCAGTTGCAGGTAAACCAGCGCCAGCAAGACGACCAGGCCCATTACCAGGTTCAGCAAACCGTTGATCCAAAGCGCCCGGCCTTGTTCAAGCTTCAAGCGGTCCGCCAACGAACTCCCCAGCAACAGCGCCAAGGGCAGCAGACAGGGCAGGATATAGGCGGGCAATTTGCCTTTGCTCAGGCTGAAGAAAATCAGCGGCATTACCAGCCACAACAGCAAAAAGCCGATGTTGGCCTGACGACGGGTTTGCCAGGCTTGTTTCAGTGCCGTTGGCAGCAACGCGGCCCAGGGCAGGCTGAACGCAACCAGCAGCGGCAGGTAGTACCACCACGGTGCGTCATGCTGGGCGTCTTCGCCGGCAAAGCGCTGAATGTGTTCGTGCCAGAAGAAGAACCGCCAGTAGTCGGGTTCCTGTGCATGCACGGCCAGGACCCACGGCAGGCTGATCGCGATGGCCACGACCACCGCGATCGGGCCGTAGACCAGCAGTTCACGCCAACGTTTCTGCCAGATCATCCACGGCAGAGCGATCAACACTGGCAGTAACCAGGCGAGGAATCCCTTGGTCATGAACCCCATGCCACAGGCCAGGCCCAACGAGACCCAGCCCAACAGCCGCTGACCGCGACTGGCGCTGTCCAGCGCAAACCACAGGGCGACCAGGCTCGCGTTGACCCAGAAAGTGAATTGCGGATCGAGGTTGGCATAACCGGCCTGGCCGGCAATGACGGTGAAACTCATGTACAGCAAGGCGCAGGCAAAACTTTTGCGCGGGTCGTTCCACATTCGGCGAGCGATCAAGAAGCACAGCAGCACACTCAGCCCGGTGCTCAGGGCCGAAGCGAAACGCACGCCAAACAGGTTGTCGCCAAACAGCGCCTGGCCGAGGGCGATCATCCAGTAGCCGGCCACCGGTTTCTCGAAGTAGCGCAAACCCATGAAATGCGGCGACACCCAGTTACCGCTCTGGAGCATGTCCTGGCTGATCTGGGCGTAGCGGGTTTCATCGGGAATCCATAAACCGTGGGTACCCAACGGCAACAGGTACGCCAGCAGCATCATGGCCAGCAACACAGGCAAGGCCCAGCGTTTACTCATGCGCCTTGCACTCCCAGCCAGCCTTCGCGGCCTTCGAGGGCGCCGCGTACCACACGCCCGGCCGGCAGGCTGGCGAACGACTCGGGCAACAGATCGCCCAAGGGTTTGAAACGAATATCCCGCTGGCGCGCATCGGCCAGCAGTTGACGGAAATCATTGGCCATCAGAATCCCTTCTACCTCGGCATGGATCGTGTAGACATTGAGTTTTTCAGCGGCAAAGCGGTCCAGGATGAACGCATTGAAATCCTTGGCCGCCACGGTTGGCCCGACAACCTCGTCAAAGGTCGGCAGGTCTACCGGGATTTGCGGTGCACCGAGTAGGCCATTGGCCAAGGTCGGCTGGAACAGGCTTTGGCCCCGGCAATCGCTGTTGTAGCGAAAGCCGAAGGCCTGCTTGGCTTCGATGACGCGCTCGTCCGCCCGCCAACCGGCTGACGCCGAGCAGTCGACTTTTGCCCCGAGGATGTCGCTGAGGCTGTCAACGCCCCGGCGAATCTGCTCGATCAGTTGCGCATCGCTCCAGCGCCCGGCGTTGGCCTGCCAGCCATGGTGATCCCAGGCGTGCAGGCCGACTTCATGACCGGCATCCCGGGCCTGACGCATCAGGTGCCCGAGATCACGACCAATGGGTTTGCCCGGCCAGGCAGTACCGGCCAGCAAAATATCCCAGCCATACAGGCCGGCGGCGTTGGAACGCAGCATTTTCCAGAGGAACTGCGGGCGGATGAGGCGCCACAAGTGGCGCCCCATGTTGTCCGGCCCGACGCTGAAGAAAAACGTCGCCTTGACCTGGGCCTCATCGAGGATTTCCAGCAACCGTGGCACCCCTTCGCGGGTGCCCCGGTAGGTGTCGACATCGATTCGAAGGCCTGCCTGCATCAGCGCTTGTCCGCGATTTCGAGCATGGCTTCGCGCAGGAAGAAGTCCAGCGTGTTGCCGATGGTTTCGCTCATTTCAACGGTCGGTTCCCAGTCCAGCAGGCGCTTGGCGTTGGCGATGCTTGGCTTGCGGTGTTCTACATCCTGGTAACCGGCACCGTAGAACGCCTTGCTTTCCACGTCGCGGAAACCGGCGAACGGAGGGAAGTTGGCACGCAACGGGTGAGCTTCGAACTGACGCAGCAGCTCTTCGCCCAACTGACGGATGCTGGCTTCGTTTTCCGGGTTGCCGATGTTGATGATCTGGCCGTTGCACACGTCGTTGTCGTTGTCGATGATCCGCGCCAGTGCCTCAACACCGTCAGCGATGTCGGTGAAGCAGCGTTTTTGCTCGCCGCCGTCGAACAGACGAATCGGCGTGCCTTCCACCAGGTTGAGGATCAACTGAGTGATCGCCCGGGAACTGCCGATACGCGCCGAGTCCAGGCGGTCCAGGCGTGGGCCCATCCAGTTGAACGGACGGAACAGGGTGAAGTTCAGGCCTTTGGCGCCGTAGGCCCAGATCACGCGGTCGAGCAGTTGCTTGGAAACCGAGTAGATCCAGCGCTGCTTGTTGATCGGACCCACGATCAGGTTCGAGGTGTCTTCGTCGAAGTTCTTGTCCTGGCACATGCCATAGACTTCGGAGGTCGACGGGAAGATCACGCGCTTGTTGTACTTCACGCAGTAGCGAACCAGTTTCAGGTTCTCTTCGAAGTCGAGTTCAAACACACGCAGCGGGTTGCGGGTGTATTCGATTGGCGTGGCGATGGCCACCAGCGGCAGGACCACGTCGCACTTCTTGATGTGGTACTCGATCCACTCGGAGTGAATGCTGATGTCGCCTTCGACGAAGTGGAAGTTCGGATGGCTGCGCAGGCGATCGATGGCATCGGAACCGATGTCCAGGCCGTAGACTTCGTAACGGTCGTCACGCAGCAAGCGCTCGGACAAGTGGTTGCCGATGAAGCCATTGACGCCGAGGATCAGCACGCGGGTACGACGCGGAGCGCGGCCGGACTCGGCACCGCGCAGCACCGAGCCGTCCACCAGGCCCAGCTCATTGGCCAGTTGCGGACCGCTCAGGTACAAGCCATTGTCGTTGCGCTGGCCGGCGGTGATCACCAGGGAGTCTTCACCGCAAGCGATGCGCAGCGGATCGACGCTGATGACACGGCCAGGGATTTGACCTTCATTGCCCTTGACGACTTGTGCGCCCCAGACAATCAGTTTGTGCTCGCCGACAGCGCAGAACGCGCCCGGATACGGTTGGGTCACGGCACGAACCAGGTTGAACAGTTCTTCGGCCGGTTTTTTCCAGACGAGCTTGCCATCGGCCGGGGTACGACGGCCGAACACGGTGGCTTTGGATTCGTCTTGCGCGGTTTCAGTGATTTTGCCTTGCAGCAGCGCCGGCAGAGTGTCGCGCAGCAAGGACGTGGCCGCTTCGCGCAGCTTGGCATGCAGGGTCAGGGCGGTGTCGGTGCGTTCGATCCCGACTTTTTCCTGGGCAACGATTGCGCCGGCATCGGCACGCTTGACCATGCGGTGCAGCGTCACGCCAGTTTCGGTTTCGCCGTTGACCAACACCCAGTTGGCCGGTGCGCGACCACGGTAGGCGGGCAACAACGAGCCGTGCAGGTTGAACGCACCTTGGCGGGCGGTGGCCAGCAGTGGCTCGCTCAGCAGGTTGCGGTAGTAGAACGAAAAAATGTAGTCCGGGTTGAGCTTGGCGATGCGCTCGATCCACAACGGATGGTTAGCGTCTTCCGGGGCGTGAACCGGGATGCCTTTATTGGCGCACAGTTGCGCGACGGAGCCGTAGAAGGCGTTTTCCTTCGGGTCATCGGCGTGCGTGAACACGGCCGCGATCTCAAAACCTGCGCCAAGCAGGGCATCGATGCCGGCACAGCCGATATCGTGATAGGCGAAGACAACAGCTTTTTTGCTCATGAGAGAACCTGATCTGAAGAAGTTGAAGTGAGACCGTCGACAGTGACAACGGGAGCAGGGGAGGCGGGTTGGCTACGCAAGACTTTTTCGATAAAGAACCGTGGACGTGCCCGGACATCGCTGTACATGCGGCCCAGGTATTCACCCAGCAGGCCCATGCCGATGAATTGCCCGCCGGTAAAGACGAACAGCACGGCGAACAGGACGAACGTGCCGCCGCCCGCCCAACCGGCACCAAAGGCCAGGCGCAGGATGACCAGCGTGATGGCGAATATCATGCCCAGCGCCGCCATGCCGAAGCCGACGATGCTGAGCAGGCGCAGCGGGGTGGTGGTCATGCAGGTGATCAGGTCAAACATCAGGTTGACCAGGCGCATCGGGCTGTACTTGGATTCGCCGTGCTCGCGCTCGGCGTGGGTCACCAGGATTTCCGTGGTGTGCCGGGCGAAGCTGTTGGCCAGGATCGGGATGAAGGTGCTGCGCTCGCGGCAGGCGAGCATCGCGTCGACGATGGTGCGCCGGTAAGCGCGCAGCATGCAGCCGTAGTCGCTCATGGCGACGCCGGTGGAACGCTGCACGGCAAGGTTGATCAGTTTCGACGGCCAGCGGCGCAAGGCCGAATCCTGGCGGTTGTTGCGCACGGTGGCGACCACGTCGTAGCCGAACTCGGCCTGGGCCACCAGGCGCGGAATTTCTTCCGGCGGGTTTTGCAGGTCGGCGTCGAGGGTAATCACCACGTCGCCTTTGCACTGTTCGAAACCGGCCATGATCGCTGCGTGCTGACCGTAGTTGCGGTTGAGAATAACCGCCACGATCGGGCTGCCTTCACGGTTGGCGGCGTCTTCGAGGATTTGCGCCGAGTTGTCGCGGCTGCCGTCATCCACCAGCACGATCTCGTACTCGTGGTGCAGTTGTGCGCAGGCCGCTTCGGTACGACGCAGCAACTCGGGCAGGCTTTCTTCTTCGTTGTAGACCGGAATGACGATCGACACGCAGTTGATTGGATAAGGTTTCAAAGGCTTCTGTCCATAATGTTTTCAATGGCGCCGACGACGCGTTCAACGTCATCGGTAGTCATGTCGGGGAACAATGGGATCGAACACAGCCGCGCCGAGTTCCATTCGGTATTGGGCAGATAGATGTTCGGGAAACGCTGGCGGTAGTAGGTGTGCAAGTGCGTGGCAATGAAGTGAATGCCGGTGCCGATGTTTTGTTCCTGCAAGGCCTTCATGAACGCTTCGCGGTCCAGTCCGCAACGTTCGGCGTCGATGCGCAGGATGAACAGGTGCCAGGCATGCTGCTGTGGGTAGGTCGGGATCGCCAGGGGTTCCACCGGCAGGCCTTCGAGGCGTTGCAGGTAGGTCTGGGCCAGTTGCGTGCGCTTGGCGTTGATCTCGTCCAGTCGCTCCAGTTGCACCAGGGCGATGGCGGCGTTGATGTCGGCCAGGTTGTACTTGAAGCCGGGCTCAATGACTTGCGCCTGCGGTTTGCGGCCACCGGTGAGGCGGTCGTAAGCATCAACGCCCAGGCCATGAAACTTGAGCATGCGCACGCGGTTGGCCAGCGCTTCATCGTCGCTGACGAACATCGCGCCTTCGGCGCAGGTCATGTTCTTGATCGCGTGGAAGGAGAAAATCGCCGTGCCTTGGGAGCCGACGTGACGACCTTTGTAAAAAGTCCCGGCGGCGTGGGCGGCGTCTTCGATCACGGGGATGCCGTGTTTGTCGGCCAAGGCGTAGAGCGGGTCGAGATCGAACGCCGCGCCGGCGTAATGCACCGGAATGATGGCCTTGGTCCGAGGGGTGATCGCCGCTTCGATGCTTTGCAGGTCGGTCATCAGGGTGTCGCGATCAACATCGACGAACACCGGTGTCGCCCCGAGCAGGCAGATCATGTTGGCGGTGGAAACCCAGGTCTGGGACGGGGTAATGACTTCATCCCCGGGACCGATGCCCAGGGCCAGCAAGGTGATGTGCATGCCGCCGGTGGCCGAAGACAATGCCACGGCATGCTTGCAACCAACATAGTTGGCGAAGTGCTCTTCCAGTGCCTGGTTTTTTGGCCCGGTGGTGATCCAGCCAGAGCGCAATACTTGCTCTACGGCTGCAATTTCTTCATCGCCAATACTGGGGCGCGAGAAGGGGAGAAAAGCCTGACTCATGGGGACCTCGGGACTGAAGCATCAACGGAATTTTGGCTGTAACGCCTTGGATCCACGTTGAGCGTAGACGCTAAAACGAATGCTGCATCAATTAGTTACCGCAGAAATATGACAGATTGCGTAGGTTGACTTTCTGCTCCTTGCTCGTCAGGTTGTGCAAGGCGACCGCGAGTCGCCATATCCATCCAGATTAAGCGCGAAAATGTGAAAGGGACATGAAAAACCGGTCGGCGTATCGTTTATCTGAAGTTCAGACAGCCATAGTTCAGACTTCTGCCGCTTATCGCCTAATTCCGGCACTGGCTTCTCCTTACTGCAAGTAGCCAAACTCCTTAGTTGTTGTGTTGAACCGTTTTCATTCAAGGTTTTTTTCGTTTGATTGACTTGCCCGTTAATGGCCCCAAGGCTGCAAAAGCCAACCCGCTGACCCTTTATCTGGCGCGCCTGGCGCCCTCCAGCCAACTGACCATGCGCTACGTTTTGCAAGACGCGGCGGATCGCTTGGGCTTTGAAGATGTGAACATCGAAGAGATTCCCTGGTACGAGCTCCAGCCCGAGGATGTGGTGGCCTTAGTCGCGACGTTGCGCACTGACGGCTACGCGCCCAATACCTCTTCGCTGTATGTAAACGCGGTGCGCGGGGTGATGAACGAAGCGTGGCGCATGAGCCTGATCAGCCAGGAGCACTTGCTGAAAATGCGCTCGGTCAAAGGGATTGCCGGCACACGGCTGTCCCAGGGGCGCAACCTCAAGCGCACGTTGATTCAGGAATTGATGGAGGTCTGTGCCGCCGATCCCCGGCCGCAAGGGTTGCGCGACGCGGCGATCATTGCGGTGCTTTACGGTTCGGGAATGCGCAAGTCGGAATCGGTAAACCTGGACCTGAATCAGGTCGATTTCCGCGAGCGCAGCCTGCGGGTCACGGCCAAGGGCAACAAACAGTTGATCAAGTACGCGCCGGCCTGGGCGTTCGCCAAACTGGAGGCCTGGCTTGAGTTGCGCCGCTCGCAATTGGGTGAAGGGCAGCAGGACGATCTGTTCCTGTTCAACCGCATCCGCCGTGGCAGTCACATCACCCGTGAGCGCATCACCAAACACGCGATCTATTACATTGCCCGGCAGCGCGGCGCCCAGGTGGGGGTGAAGATCATGCCCCACGATTTCCGGCGCTCGTTCATCACCCGCGTGATCGAAGAGTACGACCTGTCGATTGCGCAGAAACTGGCCCACCACAGCAACATCCAGACCACCGCCAACTACGATGTGCGCGATGACAATGAACGGCGCCGGGCGGTCGATCGCTTCGACCTGTAAGGACGATCAGTCACTCAGCACATGAGCATGACCGAGTGTGGTCACGTGAACCGCGGCACCGGCCGGCGGCGCGTGCATGCCGGAGCTGCGCACCAGCAATGAACGGCCGGGCTCGAATTCGCCGGGCAGTAATTCCACGGTCAAAGTGCAGGTGTTGCCGCCAAAATCGCGCTCGGTGACGACGCCGGGACAGCCGTGGGAATCGGTCGGCGAACTGCCAATTTGCAGTTGTTCGGGCCGCAGCATGATCTGCGCCGCTCCGTGTTTCCCCTGGTTGTTGACCGGGATGCGGCCCAGGTCGCAATGAGCCCAGCCCGCCTCGATACGGGCGGGCATCACCACGGCATCACCAAGAAATAGCGCGGTTTGTTCGTCGTCGGGATAGCGGTACAAATCCATCGGATGCCCGGATTGCACCAGTCGGCCCTGACGCATGACGGCCAACTGATCGGCGAATGACAACGCTTCGCTCTGATCGTGGGTCACCAGAATGGTGGTCACGCCGGCATCGGCCAACAACCGGGCGACCATTTTGCGCATGGCGGCGCGTAACCCGGTGTCCAGCGCCGAAAACGGCTCGTCCAGCAACATCAAGCGCGGCTGTTGCGCCAAGGCCCGGGCCAGAGCCACCCGTTGCTGCTGACCGCCGGACAGTTCGTGGGGCCAACGCTTGGCCATGGTCGAATCCAGGGCAACGCTGTCCATCAGTTCGGCGATTCGCTCCTGTCGAGCGGGGCCTTTGTCCGCCAGGCCGAAGCCGATGTTGTCGGCAACGGTCATGTGCGGGAACAACGCGCCGTCCTGGGGGACGTAACCGATCAAGCGCTGGTGCGCCGGTACTGAATGTGTGCCGTCGACCAGCGTCTGGCCATTGAGCGACAGGCTGCCGGCGTCGGGGAACTCGAAACCGGCAATCATGCGCAACAAAGTGGTTTTGCCCGAGCCGGACGGCCCGACGATCACCGTTCGACTGCCAGTCGGCACTGACAGGTTGATGTTCTCCAGGGCTTGCTGGGCGCCGAAGGCTTTGTAGATCGAGTTCAGTTCGAGGGTGTTCATCGGCCAGCCGTGCGTTTGGATTGGTGATAAAGAAGTCCGGTCAGCGGAAGTGACAGCACGATCATGATCAGCGCGTAGGGCGCTGCCGCCGCGTAGTCGATTTCGCTGGTCATGGCCCAGAAACCGGTGGCCAGGGTGCGGGTGCCGTTTGGCGCCAGCAGCAGGGTGGCGGTCAGCTCATTGGTGATCGCCAGAAACACCAGCGCGGCCCCGGCAGCGGCACCCGGTGCAGCCAGGCGCAGGGTGATCAACCACAGGGCCCGGCCGGGGGAGCGGCCGAGGCTGCGCGCCATGTTTTCCAGCTCCACGGGGGCCTGGGCGATGCCTGCCCGCAGACTCACCAGCGCCCGGGGCAGAAACATCAGCAGGTATGCCAGCAGCACCGTGATCGTGGTCTGGTAGATCGGTCGGGCGAAGTGAATCGTCACCGTGACCAACGCCAGGGCCACGACAATGCCGGGCAATGAACTGGTGATGTAGTTGCAGCTTTCGAGCACCCGTTGCAAACGACCCGGTGCACGAATCGACAGCCAGGCAATCGGGATCGCCGCGCACGTGGTCAGCGCCGCGCCAGCGACCCCGAGCAGCAAGGTCTGTTGCAGCGCCGGCAGCAAATCAGCCAGTTGCCAGACCTCGCTGCCCCCGGCGATCAGCCATTTGCCCAGGGTAATCAACGGCACCCCAAGCGCCAGCGCGCAGGTGACGACTTGCAAGGCGAGGGCGAGCAACGTGGTGTTGCCATCGAGCCGCACAATCCGCTGATCCCGGGCGCTGCCCGAGCCGACCCGGGCGTAACGGGCGCTGCCACGTGCTGCCGATTCGACGGTCAGCATGGCCAGGCAACACAGCGCCAAGACCCCAGCCAGCATGTTCGCGGCGGGGCCGTTGAAGGTGGATTTGAACTGATCGAAGATCGCCGTGGTGAAGGTGTCGAAGCGAATCATCGCGTACAGGCCATATTCCGCGAGCAAGTGCAGGCCAACCAGTAGCGCGCCGCCACAAATCGCCAGGCGCAGTTGTGGCAGAACCACCCGGAAAAACACCGCCCAGGGCTTGAGCCCGAGGGATTCGGCGACGTCTTCGATGGCTGGGTCGAGCCGCCGCAATGTGGCGGCCACCGGTAGATAAAGGAACGGGAAGTAGGCGATCACCGACACCAGCACGCCGGCCGGCAACCCATGAATCGAAGGAATCAGACTGACCCACGCGTAGCTGTGAACGAACGCCGGCACCGCCAGCGGCGCAGTCGCGAGTAACGACCACCAGCGTCGCCCCGGCAGGTTGGTGCGCTCGGTCAGCCACGCGAGGGAAATGCCCAGGGCGATGCACAAGGGCAGGGTGATCAGCACCAGCAACACGGTGTTGATCAGCAATTCGCCGACCCGGGGCCGAAACACCAGGGTCTCGATGGCGGCCCAACCGGTTTGCCAGGACACGCCGATCACAAACGCTATCGGCAGCAGCGCCAATAGCGAAACCAATACCGATAAAGCAGTCACCCACACGCCACCGCGGCCAATGAAGAGGCCGCGGGAGCGTCGTAACGAGTTCGCGGGTATCGCCGAAGCGACACCCGACGGCAGGGTTTCAGGCATCAATTAGAGCAGTCCGGCCTGGGTCATGAGTTCCACCGCTTTTTTGCTGTCGAGCTTGGAGGCGTCGACGGTCGGGGCATCGAGTTGCGCCAGCGGTACCAGTTTTGGGTTCGATTCGGCGTTCTGGCCCACGGCGTACTCAAACGAGTTGCCGGTCTTGAGAATCGCCTGGCCGTCCTTGCCGGTAATCCACTTCAGGAAGGCCTGGGCTTGTTCCTTGTGTTTGCTGGAGGCCAGGACGCCACCACCGGAGATGCTGACAAACGCACCCGGGTCCTTGTGCTTGAAGTAGTGCAGGCTGGTGTTCTTGCTGTTTTCGCCGGTCTTGGCCTGATCGACGAAACGGTAGTAGTGATAGATCACACCGCTGTCGATTTGCCCGGCATTCACCGCTTTCAGCACTGCACTGTTACCACGGTAAGCGGTGGAGTTGGCTTTCATCGCTTTCAACCACTCAAGCGTGGCGGCTTCGCCCTTGAGTTCAAGCACGGCAGCGACGATCGCCTGGAAGTCCGCACCGCCGGGTGATGCACCCCAACGACCTTTCCAGTTCGGCGACGCGAGGTCCAGCAGCGACTTGGGCAGATCGGCTTCGGCCAGTTTGCTCGGGTTGTAGACAAACACGGTGGAGCGCGCGGCGATGCCGACCCATTTGCCATGGGCTGGACGATAAGGTGCGCCGATTTGTTCCAGGGTGGCAGGCGCCACCGGGGCAAACAGCCCGGCGTTTTCTACCAGCACCATGGCTGGCGAGTTCTCGGTCAGGAATA
Organism: Janthinobacterium sp. LPB2021202312-11-4; assembly: GCF_037049705.1. Lineage (NCBI taxonomy): Bacteria > Pseudomonadati > Pseudomonadota > Betaproteobacteria > Burkholderiales > Oxalobacteraceae > Janthinobacterium > Janthinobacterium sp. LPB2021202312-11-4. The sequence goes on from NZ_JBAGKV010000028.1 coordinate 56,793, forward strand.
CGTCCGCCGGGGAGGCCGCACCTTCCTGGACGATCTGGTTGCCCATCTCGGTGTCATCGCCATTGCGCACGGTGACCTTGATGCCGGTCTCCTTGGTGAAACCCTCGATCCAGGATTTGGTCAGGCTTTCATGCTGTGCGTTGTAGACCACGATGCCGTCGGCTTCGGTGGCGGCGTACACGTGCCCGGCGCTGACCAGTGCGGTGGTCAGCAGTGCTCTTTTGAGAAAAGTAGGGATACGGGAAGTCATGCGATGCCAGCTCCTGTTTTTTAATTGGTGCGTGCGCCATCCCCGTGTTGACGAGGAAGGTTCTCAATAACTGTAGATCAATAGGAATCATTTGCATGTTTGAGGCGCGGCGAATGTAGAGCGCTGAATGAGAAAAAAACGTTAAAAAAACCGTCAATTCCTGTCATTCGGTGAGGGCGGGGTCATGCAAGGAAACACCACTGCGAGAGCGGGCTTGCTCGCGAATGCGGCGGGTCAGTCAGAGCAGATGTCTACTGAGCCACCGCATTCGCGAGCAAGCCCGCTCCCAGAGGGGATTACAGCGGTTGATCAGGATTGCGGGATAAACGCCACGCTTTGGTCCTCGCGACCGTGAAACATCCGTTCACCATTCGTGGGTGTGGTGGTGATGACTTGATGGTCGGCGCTCAGGTAGTTCAGCGGCAGGGCATCGCCATTGCGGTAATGCGCGACCACGATGGTGCGTTGCGGGTCCCAATGCTGGCCGCTGGTGGCGTCGAGCCAGGCCATCAGCGCAGCGCTGTCACCGGTGCGTGGGAAGTCTTGGGTTTCCTGCACGTAATAGAACGGCGCGCCGCCGGTTTGCAGGTACATGGGCAGTTTGTTATCGACTTCAATCATGACCATCTGCCAGTCGCGCAGTGGGGCACGTTTGCTGGCCTCAAGCTTGACCGTTTCGCCAAACTGGACCACGCCGCCACCGCTTTTGGTCCAGGGGTAGATGACCCCCAGCACCGCGAGCAGCAGGACCGTGGCCGCGCCAAAGCCGATCTTCCAGCCGCGACCGCCAAACCGGCTCACTGCGTTGCGTTGTGCTATTCGCCGGGTGATCCACCAGGCGCCCAATAATTGCGCAAACGGCACCAGAGGCAACACGTAGTAACTGCGCCGGCTGCCGCTGGCGGTGAAAAACAGCATCAACAGGCCCAGGCCCCAAATCAACCAACGGGTATTAGGCTCGATGCTGCGCCAATTGCGCACGGCAACCCACAACGCAATCAACCAGACTGGCGCCCAGGGCAGGGTGTAGACCGGCAGGTAAACCAGGTAGGTGTAAATCGGCCCGATGTTGTCGAACGGCTGGAAAAACCGCACGACGTTTTCCCGCAACACGAGGCCCAGGCCACTTTCGCCGTAGGTCGGCGCGCCGTAGAAGTGCGAGAGGATGAACGGTGTCATGTAGAACGCGCCGGCGATCACCAGGGCCACACACAGCCGCAGATTGAGGTGGCGTTTCCAGCGGCCGTCCTGCAGCAGATGCGGCAACAGCAACAGGCCCGGCAGAATGAAGCCGATCAGGCCTTTGAACAGCGAAGTCAGCGACAGCAGCAGGAAAAACCCCAGATAGCGGCCCAGTCGGGTGTCGTCCGGGCCGCGCCAGTACCACCACACCGCCGCCAGCACGCCGCAGACCGTCAGGATATCGGCCGTCGCGACTCGCGCCCAAAACACGAAATAGAACGTGGTCGCCAACATCCAGCCGGCAATCAGCCCGGTGCCTTTGCGAAACAGTTGCTCACCCAGCAGGTACACCAGCCAGACGCTGAGCCACGCGGATATCACCGACGACAATCGCAGCGACCAATGGCCCAGGCCGCCGGTCAGCCACGCCGTGGCGGTGATCAGCCAATAGGAAGGCAAAGGCTTGTCGTAATACGGCCCGCCCTTAAGGTACGGATCGAAGTAGTCGCCGCTCTGGAGCATTTGCAAGGCAATGTTGGCCCAGCGGGTTTCCGCGCCCCATAACTCCCGTGTGCCTAAACCCAACAACAACATCAGGGCCGTCGCGCCCAGCAGAAGCCATAGCGCACCCCTGTCACTTGCCCAGAACTTCATTGAGGGTTTCCTAGTAGCGATTGACATGCCTGTTTGGCGAGGGAGCTTGCTTGTGGTGAGAGAGCTAGCCTGTGGCGAGGGGTTTAGCCCGCTCGCCACAGGTTAAATGTTCGTCTTTAGTGCTCAGGGCTGGCTCTGGGGGAAAATCAGAATTTCCAGATTGCCCCTTTGGTAGCGCTTGCCATCCACCGGCAGCAACGCGACTTCCTCGACTTCCTGCACGCTGTTGACCCGCATCACCACCCCGACCGCGCCTTTCTTGCGGGCTTCGGTCATCCATTGGCCGACACTGTCCTTGGTGACTTTGCGCGAATCCATCGCCGGGTCGTCGAGGCCGTATTTCAGTTCGCCGATGGTGTTGAACAGATCGACCTGCGGACGCTGCAACCGCCAAGACAGGGCCGACGCCGCGCCCAGGTCGTTGCTGAGCAATGAGGTGGTCTGGCTCAAGGCATCCTGGTGTTCGGCAATAAACTGATCAGGCATCTTGCTGTTGACGATCGTCGCCGGCATCGCCGCCGGCAGCAGCGCCACCAGCAACCAGGTCCCCAGCGCCGGAGCCGCCCAGAACACCAATGGCCGCGAGACGGTCAGCGCGTTGGCGATGATCCAGCCGGCCAGCACGATGTAACCCAGGGACAGGCTGAACATCTCGTTGTGTTCGAAGATTTCCCTGGTGGCTTGAGCGTAAATCAAACCGATCAGGGCAACGCTGGCCAGCAGCACATTGAGCGCGCCGTTGAAACGAATGGCCCGGCCTTTGGCCTGGTCCAGCATGCCCACCACGGTATGCCCCATCAGCAATGCCAGCGGCAGCAGGCACGGCATGATGTAGGTCGGCAACTTGCCGTTGCTCAGGCTGAAAAAGGCCAGGGGCAACAACAGCCACAGCAGCAGAAAACCGATGGCTGGCTGCGCCTTGTGCTTCCAGGCCTGAATGAAGGTCGACGGTAACAACGCCGCCCACGGCAGGCTCGACACCACCAGCAACGGCAGATAGAACCACCACGGACGAGCGTGTTGCGCGTCATCGGCGGCAAACCGGCGAATGTGTTCGTGCCAGAAGAAAAAGCGCCAGAAGTCCGGTTCCTGATGGTGAATGGCAAGCACCCACGGCAGGCAGACCACTGCGGCAACGACTACGGCAATCGGCCCGTAACGCAACAGTTCACCCAGGCGTCGTTGCCAAAGCATGTAGGGCAGGGCGATCAGCACCGGCAACAGCCAGGCGAGAAAGCCCTTGGTCATGAAGCCCATGCCGCAGGCCAGGCCCAGTAAGGCCCAGGCACCGATTCGCCGTTTGCCTGACGGCTGATCAATGGCAAACCACAAGGCCACCAGACTCAAATTGACCCAGAAGGTGAACTGCGGATCGAGATTCGCATACCCCGCTTGCCCGGCGATCAGCCCGAAGCTCATGTAGAGCAAGGCACAGGCGCCGCTTTTACGCGGATCGCTCCACAAGCGGCGGGCGATCAGGTAGGTCAGCCAGACGCTCAGCCCGGTGCTGAGCGCCGAGGCGATCCGCACGCCAAACAGGTTATCGCCAAACACGGCCTGGCCGATGGCGATCATCCAGTAGCCGGCAATGGGCTTTTCGAAATAGCGGATGCCCATGAAATGCGGGGCGATCCAGTCGCCGCTCAGGCGCATTTCCTGGCTGATCTGGGCATAGCGGGTTTCGTCGGGAATCCACAAACCGTGGCTCATCAGTGGCAGTAAATAGAACACCACAAAGGCCAGGAGCAAGCCGGGAACGATCCAGCGTTCGGCGGCGGTGGGGGCTGGTGCAGGGCGGCGGGACAGATGCGCCGCAGGGTGTTGCAACAGGTTGTTATGGGACGTCATGACTCGACCTTAACGCAGGGACGTTGCTTGGTTCAGTGGAGCGCCCGGCGCAATCCTGCACGGGTACAACACTGGTTTGAATGAATACAGGTCTATCGGCAGCCGAATGTGCGTGGTCTCCCTGAATCCAGGGAACTATCAACCTTCCCGGCTGAACAGTTCCTGAAGGAATTCAAGCTTGAATTCCACCGATGTCCAGATATTCATGTAAAAGACAAACTTTCTTACATAGGTACGCCAACGAGGGAGAACTGATTAGCTCGCTACTCATTGCAACTCTTTATTAGGTTTTGTATTGCGGTTGGCATCTAACTGCTGATTCAGACGGCAGTACTCACTTCAGCGCTTAGCGCTTAGCGCTTAATAGCGAATGCCAATCAACGTCATTGAGTATGCCCAGCACTTGAAGTTGTCCATTGCCATCAATGCTCACAAACAAGGAGCTGCTGTATTCGCTGGTGCTGGCGTGCTGGAAACCGGTCTGCTTTTCGAAGTCGCTGATGCAGCCGCTGTGGGTGACCAGCACCGTGTTGCGGTGGGGGATTTTGTGCGCGACCACATCGTTGCGCAGGGTACTGCCACAACTGGCCAGCCATTCCTGGGTCGCCGCTGCTTTACCGAACATGTAATGCGCCGTTTGTTCGGTGCGGGTCACCGGGCTGGTGTAGACGTCGGTCTGAGCCATGCCGAGGCGCACAAAGCCCTGGCCCACGGTCGCCGCAGACTGGCTACCCAATTGGGTAATGCCGTCGGCCGGGCCCAGGCACGGGTTGCTCGAACGGTCGCAACGCTCGGCGTGACGCACCAGCACCACCACTTCGCCGGCCTGCCAGTGCCGGATCAGTTCCGCCTGAGCCTTGGCGCCGGCGTTGCCAAGATCGGTCGGGGACCGATGCCACAAGACGAAACCGGTCACCAGTGTCGCCACGACCAACACGGCCGACAGGCTGATAATTCTGCTGAGTCGCGATGGCAGCCACCGACTGGCCGGCATTGCAGATGACACTGATTCGACCACGGTCTTGCCCCTTTGGATAACCCGAAAACTGCACGCAACGCAGCCTTGGCCGGGAGAATTTCGACGAGATTTGAAGTTGCTCAATCAAACTTTTAACGATGAGCAGCAAACTAAGGGGCGGGGCGTATGAGCGCGGTGAAACGGATGTGAAAAATTTGCAGAAATCGATTGTTGATCACGAAACTTGCTCCTTTTAGTTTCAGTGACGGGAGCGTAGTCGCGTAATCGGTAATAGCGCGGGGGTATTTGAAAACTAGTATCAAATACACTGGAAGAGTTGTTTCAAGTTATTTAGAGCCCTGTAGGAGCAGAGCTTGCTCGCGAAAGCGGTGGGTCAGTCGATATCACTCGTGACTGACCCACCGCTTTCGCGAGCAAGCTCTGCTCCTACAGGGTTTCTTTCGTGAGCAGCTCTGCTCCTACAGAGTTCTGGGGTGTCAGAGGGACGCCGGGCAACCTCGTTGTGTGGCGGCCGCCTGGCTGATGACGGCGGCGAGTCGTTTGACGTTGTTTTGCTGGGCTGCCACCAGGTCTTCAATGGATGGCCCCGACGGCGTCTGCAAGGTGCTGCGACAGGTGACCAATGCACCATCGCCAGCCCCCATAGGCCGCAAACGCCATTTGACGTCGATCAAACCATACTGGCCGGGAATCGAGTCGAAGCGCTGCACATCCACCCGCAATGACACTTTGCGTTGCGGGTTGGCGTTGGTCAGTTGATCCACCAGCGCGCTGCGCAATTCGTCCGACAGGCTCGCGCCCCACCAATCGGTTTCGATGATCGACAGGCCGCTATTACCCTGGCGAATGACAATCTGCGCCCGATCGACCTGCGGCGGCACGCTGATGCCTTCGATCTTGATCTCGTCACCGCCGCCCCGCGAAGGCTGCGCCGGGGTCAGGGTGTGAAAGTGAATCGGATCGCTGCGGCACGCGGTGAGCAGTAGCAACGCGGCGACCAACGTGAACTTTGGCGAAAAAGCCATGGGTGTTGCTCCTGTGGTCAGTTACGCGGTGGCCCTTGCAGGTCCGCTGGTGCCGCATTGTCAGGGCGACCTCTAATCAGCGATTCAGGGTGCCGTCCGAGGTAATCCGAAAGTTCACGCAAGGACCGCGACATGCGTTTGAGTTCGTCCAGGGTCTGGGTCAGTTGTTCGCGCTGCGGCGAGTCTTCGGCGAGAGTCGAACTGGCCGATTGCAAGGTTTTGCTGACGTCCGCCAGGGTGGTTTGCACACCGGGCAGGGTCTTGGCGTTGAATTGCGCCAGGCCTTTGCGCAGCTCGACGAGGTTGCTGTCGAGGTTGCCCGCAATCCGCTCCACCGGCAGCTTGTTGATCTTGTCGACCATGGCCTGGAGTTTTTCCTGCAACTCTTCCAGGCTGCCGGGAATGGTCGGAATGCTGACTGGCCGGGCGTTCGGATCGAACACGACTTTCTCGGCTTTGGGGTAGAAATCCAGCGCGATGTACAGTTGCCCGGTCAGCAAGTTGCCGTTGCGCGCCTGGGCCCGCAGGCCATTCTCGATAAAGGTGCCCATCAGCCTGACACCCGCCGCTTCGTCATTGGGGTCGTGCATCATGGCCTTGATCATTTTGGTGTGGGCCTGACCGAGTCGTTGCGGGTAGATCACGATGCCGACGTTGACCGGGAAGCTGCGTTTCTTCTCATCGAAATCCAGATTGATCGCCACCACCTTGCCGATTTCCATGCCAAGGAATTCCACCGGCGCATCGACCTTGAGCCCGCGCAGGGCCTGGTCGAAACGCAGGCTCAAGTACTGCGCCTTGCCGTTGGGCGGGGCGAGGGCGGTGACTTGGTCGTCGAACAGCTCAAAGGTTTTCTCTTCGGTGGCGGTTTGATCGTTGGGGCTGTACGGCGGGGCGAGAAAAGCGATGCCGCCCACCAGCAACGAAGACAACGATTCGGTTTTCACCGCAAAGCCGTTGGCGCCGATGTTCAGGTCAATGCCGCTGGCGTTCCAGAACCGGGTGTTTTCGGTGACGTAGGCGTCATTCGGCGCGTGGATGAACAGTTCCAGGTTGACCCCTTTGCCGTCCGCGTCCAGGGCATAGGCCACCACTTGGCCGACCGGGATCTTGCGGTAATAGACCGGCGAGCCGATGTCCAGCGAACCGAGGTCCTGAGAATGCAGGGTGAAGCGTTTGCCCGGTTCGCCGTAGGTAATCGGCGGCGGGTTTTCCAGGCCTTTGAAGTTCTTGGCGCGACCGTTGGCGTGACCGATATCGGCGCCGATGTAGTCGCCGGACAGCAAGGTGTCGATGCCCGAGACTCCGCCCGCACCGATACGCGGGCGCACGACCCAGAATTGCGAGTCTTCGCGGGTGAAGGTTTCGGCCTGTTTGGACAGTTTGATTGTGGCATCGACACTCTTCTGGTCGTTGCTCAATTCCACGTCCGAGACATGGCCGACTACCACATTGCGGTATTTGACTTCGGTCTTGTTGGCGGTCAGGCCGTCGCCGGTCTTGAAGTTGACGATGATTGTCGGGCCTTCCTGCAGGATGCTGTGCACCACCAGGGAAATGCCCACCAGCACCGCCACAATGGGCACGATCCAGACCAGTGAAACGCTGAAACGCCGCGTCTTGATACTGGCCTGACCTGGGGCCTGTGGCCCGTCAGTGGCTTGGGGCTTCATCCGTGACCTCCTCGTTGTGGGGTTGATTCGGCGTGTTGTCCCAGATCAATCGGGGATCGAAGCTCATCGCCGAGAGCATGGTGAACACCACCACCAGCCCGAAAAACAGAATGCCCGGACGCGGCTCGATGTCGGCCAGGGCTTGAAATTTCACCAGGGACGCGACCAGCGCGACCACGATCACGTCGAGCATCGACCAATAGCCGATCACCTCGACGAAGCGGTACAGCTTCGAACGCTCCTTGCGTGCCCAGTCGCTGTCGCGCTGGACGGTCACCAGCAGCAGTGTCAGGGCAACGAACTTGATGCCGGGCACCGCGATACTGGCGATAAAAATGATCAGGGCAATGTCCCAGGCGCCGGCCTCCCAAAACTCCAGCACACCGCTCATGATCGTGCTGTCGGCCCCGGCCCCGACCATTTTGGTGTTCATTACCGGCAGCAGATTGGCCGGGACGTAAAACGCCAGTGCGGCGAAGAGGTAGGCCCAGGTCCGGGCCAGGGCGTTGGTCTTGCGCCGATGCAACGGGGCGCCGCAACGCTCACATTCATGAGGATTGTCGGTCACGTCACAGGCCAGCCCGCAGGTGTGACACAGGCACAGGCCAAGTTCGCTGGCGACCGGAGGCGTGGTCATAGGACGTCCCACAGTTCACGGATATCGCGCCCGGCAATGCGGATCATCATCAGGCTGAGAATGGCCAGGGCGAACAGGCCGATACCGGGCAGTACATCAAGCAAACCGGCGAGTTTGATCACCGCGACCATTGCGCCCAGCAAGCAGACTTCGAGCATGCTCCAGGGCCTTAGCGTTTCGAGCCAGCGCATGCAGAACCTGAAACCGGGCGCGCGCTGACGGGCGAGGGCGAAGCTCAGGACCCAGATCAACAGCAGCAACTGGAAAATCGGCGCGATGATCATCGCAATCGCCGCCACCATCGCGATAAACGTGATCGGCCCCAGGCTCAGGGCAATGACCGAATCCCAGAGTGTGGCGCTGTTTTTCAGGCCTTTGAGGCTGATGCTCATGACCGGGAAGAAGTTGGCGAAAATCCACAGCACCAACGCGGTGAAGGTCAACGCCAGGCGCTGCTGCACTGTCAGGCCGTTATAGCGCTGGAGCACGCCGCCGCAGCGGGTGCACAGGGTTTTCTGATGTTTGGCGAGCGTGACTTTTTCATACACGCAGTCGCAGTGCTCGCAGATGATCAACTGGTCAGTCGTGGCCATGGGTCGCATTCGCAAGGAGGCAGGAAAGTCAGAGCACCCCCTCAATATAGAAGTGCCTTGCGATAGAGCAAATTAAAAGGCTGTTCAAGGAGATGCGATGACTGATTCACGCCCATTGGTATCGTTGGGCAAGCATGCGACTATCCGGCTCGGCGCCGGGTTTGGATCAGGGGGATGAAGTGCAGATTTCAGGTGTGGATATTCGCCAACTCAAGGCGTTCGTGGCGGTGGGCGAGGAGCTCAGTTTCGTGCGCGGCGCGGCGCGTCTTCACGTATCGCAGCCGGCGTTGTCACAGACCATCCGCCAACTGGAAGCAATGCTCGACGTTCAATTGTTCGAGCGCAACACCCGCAACGTCACGCTGACCGAAGCCGGCCAGGTGTTGCTGGGACAGGCCCAGGAAATTCTCGCCAGCCTTATCCGCCTGACTCGAACGGCCCAGGAGCATTCCCGCGGTCTTCGCGGTTCGTTGAAAGTAGGGTTTCTGATCGGTGCCGGTGTCGACCTGATGCCGCAGATCCTCAGCGCCTTCGCCAAGCGCTTTCCCGAGGTCAGCGTGAGGGTCCGTGAATACGACTTCGGCTCGCCCCGGGCCGGTATCGATGACGGTATGGACGTGGCGGTGTTGCGCCCGCCCGTGGAACTGGACGGCATCGAGTTGCAGACGCTGGTCACCGAGCCGTGTGTGGCGTGCCTGGCGTCCAGCCACCGATTGGCCGGGGCCGCGAGCCTGAGCATTTATGACCTGCTTGATGAGCCGATCATTGCCGCGCCTGGTGCTGGTGCGTGGCGCAATTACTGGACCGCTGAGACCTATCGCACGCAACCGGCGCGCATTGTCGATGAGGCGTCTACCGTGGAAACCGAATTGCAGGCTGTGGCGTCGGAGCGCGGAATCAGCATCACGGCGTCGTCGACCGCGCGGTTTTACGCCCGGCCGGGGCTTTCGTTCCCGGTCATCAGCGACATGCCGATGTGCGAGGTGGCGGTGGCGCTGCCGGCAACCCCGAGCGTGGCGGCGCGTAACTTTGCGCAACTGGCGCTGGAAGTGGCGCGTAGCCGCCCCTGACCAATTCAGAACCTGTGGGAGCGGGCTTGCTCGCGAAAGCGGTGTGTCAGTCAATATGGATGTCGACTGACACGGCCTCTTCGCGAGCAAGCCCGCTCCCACAAGGGTTTGGCGGTGCGCACAACATGCGCATCCACCACAAATCCCCTGTGGGAGCCGGGCTTGCCCGCGAAGAGGCCATCACATTCAACTCATAAATCAGCCGTCAGCCCGCCAAGGCTAGGCCCGCGCCCGAATCTGCCGCCCCAGCACGTCCATCACATCGCAGCCATCACGCAACAACATCGCCGCAGCGTGGGCCAGTTGCTGCACATCCGCGCCTTTGGCCCTAGTGATGTCGAGGCTGGCCAGGCTTTCCATCATCTGCGTCACCGCCAGAAAACGACTGGCGGCGCTGCCGTGCAACACGTCCAGCGGTGCTTGAGTGGCGACCAGCAACACCGGGATGTCGCTGTCGTTGTGGGTCATCGGCATAGGCGCGCTCATGCCTCACCTCCCGCGTGCGCGGCGTGCAAGCCGTCGATCGAGGCCTGGACGATGGAACGGGCGGTGCCGAGCATGTGTTTGCTGGCCCAGCGCATTGAAACGCCGTGTTCCGCGCAGGTGGCGTTGGGGGCCTGAGCGGCGAGGGCTTCGGCGACGCTGAGGTAGACCGAGGCGTGTTCCAGGGCGTCGAGGATCGGGATGTCGGGTTGGACGGCGAGGAGGTGATGATCGACGTGATCGCAGGGGGCGAAGGGGGTGGGTTTTGTGGTTGCGGTGGTCATTGTTGTAGCTCCGTGAGTTTCAAAGGAGCTGCCACGAAATCGCCGTCAAACGAGTTGGGTGGCAACTGTGCGCAGGTTGACGGACCGGTCTCACGAACCCGGCGCACCCGAAGATGCCCCACGCACAGTCGCCATATGCAATGAACGGGCACGGAGGTGCTCGAGCAAAGAAAGGCTATGCGCGTCGTGAATACAGCCGAGCCGTCAAACCCGATCACGAATGAGTCGTGACGGGCGTGAGGATAGGGAGCGCGGGCAGGGCAGTCAACCGAAGCAAGGACCGAAATATCCGCAATGTCCGTAGGTATCTTCCCGGCCTTGCCACGCCACTCCGTGGCGAGGGGGGCTTACGCCCGTTGGGTGCCGCAGCGGTCCCAAAACCGGTTGGTTCGATGCATACGGCCTACCGGGTTTGAACAGGTAGGGGCCGTTTTGCAATTAAATAGACCAGGCCCCGTTAGTCCTTATAAGAGGGGGCGTCACTATTAAATAAATACGTCCCCTTTGTCTTGTCTATCGTGTGATTTCAAAGTGGCCCACCATATATTGGCCGGTTGTTGAGAGTCGTATGGTTTTAATTTCATTTAACATGCCTGAGTCAAACTTTAGCTCGCGGCCATGATTTTCTTGAGCGTAGTTGTGACGTTGTGAATGAAGCGTCTGGCCTGTGGAGTTGAGGAAGTACACGTACATGTGGTCGTCAAGAGATCCTAAGTTTCCGTACCTCATCCAAAAACCTACTCTTCTCGCTGATCCACTTCTTAGCTCTAGTTCATATGTGAGATAAGTTGTAGTAGTTTGATAGGGGACGTATGGGAAAATTGCGATTTTCCGATAGGGAAAACTTGAACGTGGTGGGGCGACATATAAAGAGCTCGACGAGAAGGGTACTGCGCGCAGCGTTATTCTGAATTTATCACTTAAAACATACTGGCCAATTGTTGTTAGATCAGTCTCAGGCGCTGATTTGAAGTCATCTACTTCAGCAACTGTCAGCCGCCGGGCAGCAGAAGTGGCACCTGTGCCATACAACGCCTTGGCGGTATAGCTGTGCGCACCCTCCGCGAGCATTGTGATCGACAGTGTCCAGATCCCGGTATTCGCATCGGCCCTGGCTTTGTCTTTGGAAGTGGTGTCGTCGAAAATTTCGACCTCCTGACCTTTGCTGGCGGTCCCGATCAGGAGCACGGCGGTTTCGGCAGTGGTGTCACCGTCAGGAATCTCGACATTGCTCGGCGAGCCTTTGACCGAAGTGATGGTTGGAACCACCAATTCAATAGACCTTACGGTATACGTTCGCATCGGAAACTTCACCGCCGTCGCTTCATTCGCCACCCCATCAAAATTCACCATAAAGGTGATTCTCACCACGCTGCCATCCTTAAGCGTCTGCAACCACCCATAAGCAGCCCCGATCACCAAACCCTGGTCAGAGTGGTGTGGCGCACCTTCCCACACCACTTCTTCGGTGGCATTGCCGTTGGTGTCCGTGCCGTCATAGCGCAACCACACCGCTTGCCCCGGACGCTGAAACATCCACTGCGTGACATACAACGGTTCGTTGCCGGTGAGGGTCGTGACATCCAGTTCGCCGTTTGAAGCCGCATCAATGATCGGCGTCGGTAACTCGGGGCTCTGAGCCGGGATGTTGAGCACGTTCAACGTCAGCGGTGCCGAAGTCTTGGCCGGTGTGTTGCCCCGGGTGACGCTGTACGTCATCGTCACGGTTTTGCCCAGGTTGTATGCCAGCACTGAATTGGGCAGCGCGATCTCCAGGCCGGTTTCACTGATGGGGCGGGTTGGTGTGGTGTACGAGCCTTCTGGCGAGGTGCCGGGCGCGGCGGTCCAGGTCACGCTCATCAAGTCATCGGGGAGCAACTCGCCTTGGGGTATGACGGCGGTCAACAGGTCTTTGGCCGCGACGGGGTTGAGGCTGTTGCCGCTGGCTTGCCTGATGCTAGGGGGTTGTAAATCCAGTTCGACACCCCCCACGCGCCACACCCGTTCCCGGGAAAACCGTGTCATCTCAGCCCCACGCTTACGGTAGTAATCCGCCGTCACCGTGCCATTGAGGTTGGGATGGATGTGCTCCGCCCGAACCAGAAACGGCACTGGTTTACCGGCCGTTTGGTTGCTCAACGGGATTTCGTACAGCGGATGAGCGCCGGTGACCGAGCCGACCCAGCGTAGCCCAACGATATCCCCCGCACGGGTGTCACTCGGCACGTTGAACGGGGCGATGACGTTGGCGCCGTTTGGGGTGTTTTCCGGCAGCAGCACGTCGCCTTCGGCTTCAGTGATTTGCGGTGCATTGAAGTCTGGCGCCGCCACGCCGACGTTGAGTTCCAGCGGCAGGGATTCGCGTTCGCTGCGCACGGCCAGGTCATCGTTGGCGACCACGTAGTAGAGCTTCAAGGTACCGCCGTCCAGCGGTGCAATTTGGCTGCCGGGCAGGTCGCGGGTGATCGGGTTTGTGGCGTCACTTTCAGAGACGATGATCGGGATCGAGTAGTAGGTCTCGCCACCACCGGGACGCCGGCCTTGGCAGTGGATAGTGATCAGATCGCCAGTTCTTCGACCTTCAAAATACGGCACGGCAATCGTCGCATAAGGCGAATTTGAGGGCAGGGTGCCGCCCGGTGCCTGGGCCACGCTGGGCGCTGGCAAGCGGCTGATGTCGCCCTGCACGTTGACGCTGGCGTTTTTCGAGGGGCGGTCCGGTTCGCCGTCGCGCACCCGCACGTAGGACACCGTGGCCCAGCCCTGGGCGATGGCTTTGACGGCGGCGTTGGGGATGGCGAAGTCATAATGAAACGGCACGGCGTCTACCAACTCCAGCAGCGGCCCAACAACGATGGGCGAGCCTTGGGCGGGGGTGCCGGTCCAGGTCAGGCGCAGGCTGTCGCCCACCTTGAAATCCGTGGTGTTGGTGTAGACCCGGACCTCGACATCGTCGTTGCCCAACTGGTCCAGATCGATGTTGTTGGTGGGCCGGCCGGCCATCAGCACCAACGGCGCATCCAGCCGATTACCCCCCAAGTCCACCAATACGTAGCTGAACGGCGCCCAGGAATCGCGCTCATCGGGGTAATTGCCGACGCAATCGATGACCTGATACGTCACCACCACCCGCGAGCCATCGCCGGCGCGTTCAATGACCTCGCGGGTGAAGGTGATCACGATCGGGTTGTTCAGCGGGTCATTGACCTGCGCCTGGGTTACCGGGTAATGAATCACTTCCTGACTGCCCCAGCGGCAGACGATACGGTCAAACGCGGTCATGTGTTCATAGGGCTCGATGCGCAGTTGCACGCCCAGGTCCGCCATGCCCGCATCGACGCCGTTGGAGATGTCGGTGAGGAAGGTGTACTGGAAGCCTGAGTGCCCCGGTTCGGGGTTGTCATCGTAGCCGCCGGGGCGGGTGGTTTTGACCAGGTAGGTCAATTTCGGCTCGGAGTCTTCCGGTGCCTGATTGCGGCGTATTACCCGATAAAACACCGGCCGCGCGTCCCCGTCCAGCACCTGGCTTTTCGGGACCCGGAGCACCACCGGTTTATCGACTTCGTCGTCTAACTGGATGGTTTTTGTGGCGACGGGCGAGGTGAGGTTTTGCCAATACAGCTGAACCTCATCGCCGATGTCCATCATCTCCCACGGCGAGATGATGCATCGCAGCCCATCCTCAAGGGCCCGAATCGGAATACCGCCGTCATAGTTCGGTGGGTCGATCAGGGAGGTGCTGGCCGGAAAGAATGGCGGGCGCAGGGCCTGAGGTTTAACGGTCATGCTGGATTCAAGTGCGGGTAAACGGCTCATGGGGAACGCTCCTTTGCCGCAGGGCGGAATGGAGGTATCACACGAAAAAGGGCGGGGGTTTGGCTACTGTCAGATCTGACAGTTGCGACGAATGGTCGGCGGTAAACCCCGTACCTGTGGGAACGGGCTTGCTCGCGAAAGCGGTGTGTCAGGCAGACCAATGCTGACTGACACGGCCTCTTCGCGAGCAAGCTCGCACACAGGGATTGTGGTTTCAGATCCTTAATTGATGTCCAGGCGTTGTTTGTTTGGCCCGGCAGTGCCGTTGTTCAGCCGCCCCCGCAGCGAAAACAACCACCACAGCGCGCCAACCCCCAGCGTAATCCCGGTGGTGATCGCCCCCGTGTGGCTTTCTTGCGGCACGCTCAGGGTCAGGATCACCGCGATGGCCCATAACCCGCCCAGAATGATCATCGGCATCAGCCAGCGGCCAAGGCTGAACACACCTTGTGGCGCGCTCGGCATGCGGCCGTTTTTATACGCCAGGTACGCCGCGATCAAGGTCAGCAGGTAGGTGCAGTAGTACGTCAGGCCGACCATCGAATAGATCGCTGTCACAAACCCGCCGCTGGCCAGATTGAGCAATACCGCAATGGCCGTGATCAGGATGATGGCGGCGACCGGCGTGCCAAAGTGCGGATTGATCCGCGCCAGCACTTTGGAACCGGGCAGCATGTTGTCGCGGGACAAGGCAAACGTCATGCGGGTGGCCACGGCCATGTTGGCGATCAGGCAGGCGAGGATCGAGGCGAATGCAATCACGATCATCACTTTGCCCGCGACGTTGCCCAGTTGCAGGCGCACGATGTTGATCACCGGATTTTCCGACTGGCTGAGCAGGTCCGACACCGACCCCGGAATCGCGATGCTCAGCAGTGCAAACACCGCAAAACCCAACACGCTGGACACCAGCACCGCGCGAATCATCGCTCGGGGCGCCGCCCGGCGCGGGTCTTTGGTTTCTTCGGACAAGTCCGCCGCACCTTCCCAGCCCAGCAGCACCGAGACCGGTAGCAACGTCGCCAGGGCCATGGTGGTGAAGCTGACAGTGCCGCCACCAACCGGCGCCGCCGACGTCAGGATCGCCACGCCTTGGGTGTGTTCAAAGAAGAAAAACACCCCCAGGAACAACGCAATGGCCAGCAGCACGGTGCCGATGATTTCGATGATCGCGCCGATGTCGTTGATCCGTGTGGCCAGGCGAATGCCGCAGATGTTCAGCAGCCCGACCACCAGCGTTGCGCCAATACTCAGGCCCTGAATTTGCCCTTGGGTCGGGTTGGCCCAGATTTCCGGGGCGAACACACTGCCAATCGCTGCCGAAGTGCCCGCCGTCCCGGCGACAAACGAGATGAACGCAACCCACCCGGTGAACCAGCCGAAATGGTTGCCGGCCAGGCGACTGGACCACTGATAGGCGTAACCGGTCAACGGGATGCGCCCGGCTAAATGGCAATAGACCATGACGATGCAGCACACCAGCGGGATCACCAGCAGCCACAACAGAATGCCGATGCCGCCGACCCGGTTGAACGGGTCGGCGAACAGCGTGACCACCCCGGTGTTGATCGACACCATGGAAAATGCCAGGGCGAAGGAGGTGAACGAACTCATCGTCCGGTGCATCTTTTGCTCGTAGCCGAGGCTCGCGAGGTCCGCGTCGTCGCTCGACAACGGTGTCGCCGGGTCGCCGCTGGCGGCGACCCTTGGGGTGCTTTCGATGACTGTGCTCATGGCCGTTGCCCCTCGATGATGCCGATCACCTCGTCCAGCACGTCGAGGGCCTTGGCCAGCAGCGGCCGCTCGATATCCAGCGGTGGTTTGACCTTGATCAGGTTGCCGAGGCCCGCATAGCGACTTTCGCCGAACAGCACCCCGCGTTCCACGCCTAAACGGTAAACCTCCTGGGATTCACGGCAGGCCGGCTCTTTGCTGACCCGGTCCTTGACCAGTTCGATCGAGGCCATCAGGCCCGGGCAACGTACATCGCCGATCAGCGGATGACGGGTTTGCATCTCCCGCAACCGCGCCGTGACGTATTCACCGGCGTCCCGTGCCTTGTCGCAGAGGCGGTCGGCGACAATCGCTTCGACGGTCGCGAAGCCGGCCGCCAGCGACACCGGGAAGTTGCCGAACGTCAGCGCCTCTTCACCCTCATCGAACCATTTCAGCTTGTCATCGGCCAGAATCCCCGCCAGTGGGAAACCGCCGCCGACGCCTTTGCCAAACACAATGATGTCCGGCACCACGTCATAGTAGTCCGCCGCCCACATGGTGCCCATCCGGCCAAAACCGGTCTGCACTTCATCGAAAATCAGCAGCACGCCCAGCCGGTCGCAGAGCTCACGCACGCCTCGGTAGTAAGAACGCGGAAACTCGATATGCCCGCCGTTGCCCTGGATCGGTTCCATCATCACCGCCGCGACACCGCCATCAACGCCTTTTTGAATCGTTTCCTCCAGCAGACCCAGGCACAGTTGCGACTCGGTTTCCGGGTCCAGGCCGAGGCGCGTTCGGTAAGGGTTGGGATGGGGCACGCGGGTAAAGCGCGGCTGGATCGGCAAGAACGGGTTGTTGGGGTGCGGCCAACTGGCACCGAGGGTCGCCAGGGAACGGCCGTGGTAGCCGTCCTGCAAGACAATCAGGTTCTGCGCGCCGGGGCGGTTCTTGAAAGCCAGTTTCATGGCCATTTCACCGGCCAGGCTGCCGTGCAAGGCAAACCCCATCTGGTTCAGCGACGCCGGTGAGATTTCACGCAACTTGGCCACCAGCCGGGTGTGGGCCGCAGAGCCGAAGTTGGGGCGGATGTGAGTCATCTCGCGCAACTGGACAATCGCCGCTTCGACCACCCGTGGGTCGTTGGCACCCAGGTTGTTCGACCAGGCCTGGGCGGTGCAGTCGATGTATTCCTTGCCCTGATCGTCCCAGACCAGCGAGCCACGTGCTTTGACCAGGTTGATTTTGTGGGGTGAGTTGCTTTCCGATTTCATCGCGTCATTCATCTGCGTTATCTCTTTTGTTGGACGGCAGTGTTTGTGAATGTGCAGTTATGGTTGGAAGACTCGCTGCATCGAGTTGACCCGATGCTAGTCCCGAGGGGAGGGGGAATAGAAAGACCGATTGCAGAGGGATTAATAGGCATGGCTTATTAATAGCCCAATGGGCAAGCGCCACTTATCACCAACCGAACGCGAACAAACGTAGGAGCTGCCGAAGGCTGCGATCTTTTGATTTTACTTTTAATAGACAAGATCAAAAGATCGCAGCCTTCGGCAGCTCCTACGGGGTAGTGCGTAATGCGGTTAGCCGAGCATTTCGCGCAGGCGATACCAGAACATGCCGAGGGCCAGCAGCGGTGAACGCAGGGCGCGGCCACCGGGAAAGGTCATGTGCGGCACGTTGCTGAACACGTCGAATCCTTGACTGTGGCCGGCGTGGATGGCCTCACCCAGCAGCTTCGCGCACCAGTGGGTCACGTTCAGGCCATGGCCGGAATAACCTTGGGCGTAGAACACGTTCGGGTGTTGGCTAAGGCGTCCGACCTGAGGAAAACGGTTGGCGGAGATGCCGATCTTGCCGCCCCATTGATAGTCGATGCGCACGTTCGCCAGTTGCGGGAACACCTTGAGCATGGCCGGGCGCATGTAGGCGGCAATGTCCGCCGGATCGCGCCCGGAATAGTGGCAGGCACCGCCGAACAGCAAGCGTCGGTCCGCCGAGAGCCGGTAGTAATCGAGGCCGACTTTCTGGTCGCACAGCGCCAGGTTCTGCGGGATTAACTGCGCGGCCATCTCGGTGGACAGCGGTTCGGTGGCAATGATGTAGCTGCCGGCCGGGAGCACTTTGCCGCTGAGCTTCGGTTCCAGTTCTTCCAGGTGCGCATTGCAGCCCAGCACAATGCTGCCGGCGCGGATCGTGCCGCCCGCGCAACGAACCTGCACGGTGCTGCCGTGGATGATTTCCAGTACCGGGCTCTGCTCGAAGACCCGCACCCCAAGGGATTCGGCCAGTCGCGCTTCGCCGAGCACCAGGTTGAGCGGGTGCAAATGCCCCGAGCCCATGTCGACCAAACCACCGGCATACGCCCCGGAATTCACCACCTGCTGACGGATCTGCTCCGGGCCGACGATCCGGGTTTCATGGGTGTATCCGGACTGAAGCAAATCCTCTTGCTCAGCCTTGAGCGCCGCGAACTGCGCCGTGGTGTTGGCCAGTTCACAGAAGCCCCAGCGCAGGTCGCAGTCGATCCCGTGTTCTCGGATGCGATTACCCACCAGCGCCACGGACTCGACCCCGGCGCGCTCCATGTAACGCACGCCTTCCTCACCGACATAACGGGCAAAACCGCTGACGTCATGGCCGATGCCGCGAATCAACTGCCCGCCGTTACGCCCGCTGGCGCCCCAGCCAATGCGCCGGGCCTCCAGCAGGATCACCGAGAGCCCGCGTTGCGCCAGTTCGATCGCCGTGTTGACCCCGGTAAACCCGCCGCCGATCACGCAGACATCGGCGTCCAGATCCGAAGCCAGCGCAGGGTAGGGCGCCAGGGCCTTTGCCGTGGCGGCGTAGTAGGAGCGGGCGTGTTCGTTGCTGTACTGATTCATTTATTGGACTTCACTTTGCTCCAGGAACGGGTCATCAAACGCATGATCGCCTGGGGCGGGGTGGTCGAAATGTAGAGTTTGTCGAGGACTTCCTGGGGCGGGTAGACCTCAGGATTGCTCACCAGCGCCACGTCCATGTATTGCTTGGCCGCCGGGTTCGGGTTGGCGTAACCCACCGAGGCGCTGACCTTGGCGATCACTTGCGGGTCGAGCAGGTAATTGATGAAGGCGTGAGCTTCTTTCGGGTTGGCGGCGTCGGCGGGCACGGCCAAAAGGTCAAACCACAAATTACTGCCTTCCTTCGGGATGGCGTAGGCGATGTTCACGCCGTTCTTCGCTTCCTTGGCCCGGTTGGCGGCCTGGAACACGTCGCCGGAATAGCCGAACGCCACGCAGATGTCGCCGTTGGCCAGGTCCGACACGTACTTGGAGGAATGGAAGTAGGTGATGTAAGGCCGGATGCTCAGCAGTTTGGCTTCGGCTTTTTTATAGTCCTCGGGGTTTTCGCTGCGCGGGTCCATGCCCATGTAATTGAGGATCGCCGGGAACACTTCATCCGCCGAGTCCATCATCGACACGCCACACTGGCTGAGTTTCTTGATGTTCTCCGGTTCGAACAGCACCGCCCAGGAATCGATGTGATCGATGCCCAGCACTTGCTTGACCTTGTCGACGTTGTAGCCGATGCCGTTAGTGCCCCAGAGGTACGGCACCGAGTGGGCGTTTTGCGGATCGTTTTTCTCCAGCAACGCGAGCAATTTCGGGTCCAGGTTCTTGAAGTTCGGCAGTTGCGCGCGATCCAGTTTGAGGAACGCTCCAGCCTTTACCTGGCGAGCGAGGAAGTGGTTGGACGGCACCACCACGTCATACCCGGTACGGCCGGCGAGCAGTTTGCCTTCCAGGGTTTCGTTGGAATCGAATACGTCGTAGATCACCTTGATCCCGGTTTTGCCCTGAAAGTCGGCGAGGGTGGTCTCGCCGATGTAATCGGTCCAGTTGTAGACGCTGACGGTGGGTTGAGCCTGTGCAACGGCGCTGAACATGACCGCCAGCGCGACCGGAACCACGGATTTCAATAGACGCATTCGACACCTCTTCGGGTTGTTGGATTTTTCAGGCGTTGACACTCCCCCTGTGGGAGCGGGCTTGCTCGCGAAAACGGCGGCACAGTCAATATTGATGCCGCCTGACACACCGCTTTCGCGAGCAAGCCCGCTCCCACAGGGGCATGCAATTTCATGCGGGAGATTTAGACGCTCAGCATCAGGAACTCACGCTCCCAGGAGCTGATCACACGCTTGAAGTTTTCGTGTTCGGCGCGTTTCACCGCCACATACCCGCGCACGAATTTGCTGCCCAGGTAACGCTCGACGGTTTCGCACTCTTCCATCTGGCTCAGGGCTTCTTCGATGGTGATCGGCAGGCGCAGGTTGCGGCGTTCATAGGCACGACCCTGCACCGCAGCGCTTGGCTCGACCTTTTCGACCATGCCCAAATAGCCGCACAACAGGCTGGCGGCGATGGCCAGGTACGGGTTGGCGTCGGCGCCGGGCAAACGGTTTTCCACGCGCATGGCATCGGGGCTGGAGGTCGGCACGCGCAGGCCAACGGTGCGGTTTTCTTCGCCCCATTCGACGTTCACCGGTGCCGAAGTGTCCGGCAGGAAGCGGCGGAACGAGTTGACGTTGGGCGCGAACATCGGCAGCACTTTAGGGATGTACTTTTGCAGGCCGCCAATGTGGTGCAGGAACAGTTCACTCATTTTGCCGTCGGCATCGGCGAAGATTGGTTGGCCGGTGACGATGTCCACCACGCTCTGGTGCAAGTGCATGGCGCTGCCCGGCTCGTCGCCAATCGGCTTGGCCATGAACGTCGCCGCCACGTTGTGCTTGAGTGCGGCCTCACGCATGGTGCGTTTGAACACAGTGATCTGGTCCGCCAGGTCCAGGGCGTCGCCATGGCGGAAGTTGATTTCCATCTGCGCCGGGCCGTCTTCGTGGATCAGCGTGTCGAGGTCCAGCCCCTGCAATTCGCACCAGTCGTAGACGTCCTCGAACAGCGGATCGAATTCGTTGGCGGCGTCGATGGAAAACGACTGACGACCACTTTCAGCGCGGCCCGAACGGCCCAGCGGTGCCTTGAGCGGCAAGTCCGGGTCTTCGCAACGCTGGGTCAGGTAGAACTCCATTTCCGGCGCGACGATTGGCTTCCAGCCTTTGTCGGTGTACAGCTGCAAGACTTTCTTCAGCACGTTGCGCGGCGACAGTTCGATCGGGTTGCCGAACTTGTCGAAGGTGTCGTGAATCACGATCGCGGTCGGTTCGATGGCCCATGGAATCACGTACACCGCGTCGGCCACGGGTTTACAGACCATATCGATATCAGCAGGGTCGAGCAGGTCGTAGTAGATGTCGTCGTCGACAAAATCCCCGGTTACCGTTTGCAAAAGCACACTTTCCGGCAGGCGCATGCCTCGCTCATGCAGGAACTTGTTAGTCGGTGCGATTTTGCCGCGAGCGATGCCGGTCAAGTCGCTGACCACACACTCGACCTCAGTAATCTTGTGATCTTTCAGCCACGTGAACAGCTGATCGAAAGGGACATTCATAAGGACCTCGTTATTGGTTTTGGTAACGCCGGAGAGGGTCGTTTCATCTGATGGACACTTCCCCTGTAGCGCGTTGACGACTATCTTGGGCGAGCCTTGCGGTTCCATCTATCCACTTTAAGCAGCACCAAAACGCACCAAACGAGTGCGTAAGGTCACCCCATGACAGTGTGCAATCCGTTACAAGTCCAGGCGTTCAACACCGCCGATGTCGCTGAACAAATCCGCGCCACACCGGGTTGGGTGCAGCATTACCAGCAGATGTCGCCGGGGCATTTCGCCGGGTTGGTGCGTTATCTGGACTTGCAGGGCGTGGAGATTTACGAAGAGCACATGAACACTCGGGTCGAGCAGAATTTCAGCGCGCCAAAAGGCTCGCTGGCGTTCTGTTTTGATCGCAGCGACAACGCGCTGTACGTGTTGAATGGCGAAAGTCGCAACATCTGGATCACCCCGGAGAACTACCAGGAAATCGCCGTGGTGTTCGGTCCGGAGTTCGTTCAGCGCCATGGTTTGAATGTGGCGCGGCTGGAAGGTCTGTTCATGTCGCCGCTCAATTGCCAGCAGAACGCGCTGTTCAGCCGCTGGTTGAGTTCAACGTTGACGCAACTGGCGCAGACCTTCGATCCGCCCAGTCGCGAGGCCCTGACCCTGCAACTGCTGGAAGACTGCCTGTACATCCTCGACAACGCCTGTGTGCGCCTGGATCGCGGCGGTTTGCAGCGCCGCGCCGAAGAGCGAACGATCATGAAGCGCGTCGGCGAATGGGCCGCCGATGCGCCGGAAGACACCCTGAACCTGCTGGAGCTTTCCCAGGTCGCCGGGGTGTCACTGCGTCAGTTGCAGCACGCGTTCAAAGCCTTTACCGGCATGACTCCGGCCTATTGGTTGCGTTTGCGCCGGCTCAATAGCGCGCACCGCGAACTGCTGGGCCGCAACACAATGGAAACCACCGTCGCCGAAGTGGCGATGCGTTGGTCGTTCTGGCACTTGGGGCGGTTTTCCAGCAGTTACTACGCGTTGTTCAAAGAGTTGCCGAGCGAAACACTCAAGCGAGCGGGGCGGGTCAATCGTCGATAACCCGATAGAGTGGCAATTCAAGTGTCGCGTCGTTCGAAGACGCTTATACTGCGCGGGCCTTTAACTAACCTGTTACAACAGCCCTCGGTATTCCTTTGATACGCGACCTTCGACTTGCCGCTTTGCTGACCGCCCTGGTGTGTATCTCCATGGTGCTGATGACGGGTTGGCAAATCTGGACGTCCCGACAGACCACGTTGGGTGATATCGAAACCGATACTCTGAACCTGACCAACGCCCTCAATACGTACACCGAGGGCACGTTCAAACAAAGTGAATTGGTCCTGCTGGGGCTGACGGAGCGGATCGAACGCGACGGCATCGGCCCCGAGCAGCTCGAACGTTTGAGAGCGCTGGTCGCGCAAGAGATGCAAGCGCTGTCGCAACTCAACAGTGTGGTGCTGTATGACGCCAAGGGCGATTGGGTATTTTCGACCAATCAACCGTTGTCGCCCGGGGGCAGCAATAACGCCGATCGCGCGTTCTTCCAGCATCATCGCGATAACCCGGATCGCGGCCTGTTTATCGGCCCGGCGATTCTCAGTCGGGCCACGGGTGTGTGGGTGATTTCCGTCAGCCGGCGCATCGATCACCCGGATGGCCATTTCGCCGGGGTCATCGCGGCCACCATCAGCCTCGAACACTTCCTCAAGCTCTATCGAACCATCCATGTGGGGCAGTTCGGCGCGATCAGTTTGACCACCGCCGAAGGGCGGTTGTTGGTCAGATATCCGTTCAAGGAGCAGGACATTGGTCTGGATTTATCGCCAGCGCCGATATTTTCCGCGCAACTGCGCAACTCGGTTTCGGGCACTGTGGATTTCGTTTCAAAAGTCGATGGTATGCACCGTATCTATGCGTTCAGGCGTAGCGATCAGTACCCTTTTGTGACCACGGTAGCGGTGGGGCAGCGGGAGGCGATGCAAGCGTGGTGGAGCCAGACAGAGCAATCCATCGCCGTGGTGGCGGTGTTGCTCGGGCTGTTGATTGCGTTGGGACGGCGGTTGATTTCCCATATCAATCGTCGAATCGGCGCCGAGCAAAAGCTGCGCACTACCCAGACCGAATTGATCGAGCTCAACCACACGCTGGAGATTCTTGCCAGCGAAGACAAACTGACAGGGTTGGCCAACCGTCGGCATTTTGATGAGTTTCTCGACGTCGAATTCAAACGTGCCAAACGACAGGGCAGCCCGTTGTCGTTGATCCTGGTGGATGTGGATTTGTTCAAACGCTACAACGATCACTACGGGCATTTGGCCGGTGATGAGTGCCTGCGGATCATTAGCCAGACGATCAAACGCTGCGTGCGACGGCCAGGCGATATGGCCGCGCGTTATGGCGGCGAGGAAATTGCCGTGGTGATGCCCAACACGGACGAAGCGGGGGCCCGTGCAGTGGGCGAGGCGATTTTGTTCGGGATGGTGGATGAGCGAGTTGAACACGTCACCAGTCCTTTCGGCATTGTGACCGTCAGCCTGGGGCTGGCCACGTGCTCTGCCTACGAGGATGGTGGCGATGAAAAAATGCTGATCGATAGGGCAGATCGCGCGCTTTATCTGGCGAAATCCCAAGGCCGAAATCGCCTGAGTATCGCGGCTACGGACGTGCGTACTGAGTGTGTTTGATGTCTTTTTGTTCAGCATTTCGCTCATTGGGAGGTTGCTGTTTTATAACTAAACTAAACAGACATTTAGTTTAGTTATAATTTAATGGAATTACGATTTTGCTTTTTTTCACGCTCGTAGACGGCTCATGTTCGTTACCCTGTGCCTGATTCTATTCACTACAAGGAGAGGTTTTGTGGCAGATGACCAACAGGTAAAACAGCACTCGGAGCTTTTGGGGGCTCTACAGGGGATTCAAGGTTCTCTCAAGGCTCTGGCGACGATTCAGTTAGCTGGTGAGCTCTATACGCCTGATGAACGTCGGGCATTTCGCGCTGAATATGAAGTATTGCGAGAGAAGGATTCAGCCGCGTTTGCAGCCTTGCAGCAAGCCCGTGAAGACGTTTTTGATCCAGGCTTGTCGTGGGATCAGCGCGTTCAAAAATACGGTGAAAGAACTGCAAGGCAGCACCAGGCCGATGTTGAAAGTCGTCTAGAGCTTCGAGCGGCGGCGTCTAAGGATGTCGCATCCTTTGCGCGGAAACATCCGTTGCTGATGCGCCTTATGGATTCGGCCGCTGAACTGGGCAAGGGAAAGTACGAATAAGTAGTTCTCTGGTGAACCAGGGATAGCTCAAGCCTGATCGTTAGCGTTCAAATCTGGGTGTTAACGATCATCAGCACGAGATGAACGAAGGTTCGTTCATGCCTGATCGGATATCTGCCAACAGATGAAGGATATCGATCAGGCCTGTGCGGTAAGTCGCATCAGGCTCCAAATCTGACCACCCGAGCCCCCCGCGTAAGAATACGAAGGTACGCATAATGTATATTATGTTAAACGAGGTGCCATGTTAGAAATGTTCATGAGCCTCGTAAGGTACTGATTCGACAAATCCGCTTCTGGCATCCACTCTCTCAACGGGCCATGTACTCCGTGTTCATGGCGATTAATTGAATGAGGGGGCTGCCGATGAAACTGATTCAATGCCGTTTCTCTTCAGGTCAGCGTGTACCGCTGCTCGTGCAGACCGGAGACGCGGCGCCGTTGCCCATGCTTGTCCCGTTCATCTACGTTCAACTCAAGCTCAGGTACCGCGCTTACAACACCGCTGCGGCACATCTGCGCGCGATCCAGGCTTTCTATATCTATGCCAAAAGCCGTGACCTCAATATTGACGACGCCATCTTGGCCTGCCACTTCGAGTCGATTCTGGCGTTACTGGACGGTTACGCCATCTGGCTCCAAAGCGGCCGTCAAGCCGACAACCTTGTAGCCCGAGTTGGCAAAGCTGAAACGGCAGCTTTTCCTCAGATCGACCCGCGTACCCGTGACCAGTACCTGCGGTTGCTTAAGCAGTATCTGTCCTGGTGCGTCACCCGTTACATTCCGCGCGCCCGCCAGAACTCAACCACCCTGGCTAACATCGAGGTCGTATTTGCAGATGTCGCCGACGTCATTGAGCGGCGCTTTGAGAGCCATATCATCAATGCTCAGCCAGACCGCACTCGTTACCGAAGCCTGACAGATACTCAACTCCAGATCATTCGCACACTGATTCGCCCGGGCAACGCAGAGAATCCGTTTCCGGAACGACTGCAGTTACGCAATTGGCTAATGATTGAATTGCTGCTGGAGACTGGTATCCGTCGCGGAGAGCTACTGAAGCTCTACACCACGGATATCAATCAGGGTTCTCAGCATGCCTATGCCAGCATCAATGATCGTGAGCATGATCCAGGCGACCCGCGCGCCGAAGAGCCTGCGCTGAAAACACATGGCCGTACTGTGGGGGTCTCTGCGCAATTGTATGGGGTCTATGAGCGCTATATCCAAGGCGAACGACGTCCGCTGCGTAACGGCAAACCGATGAAGCTGCCCTTTCGGTATTTGTTCATTTCCGACAGAGGGCGTCCGCTGTCGATTCGCGCGCTGTCCAGCGTCCTCGATCGTCTGTTTTTAACGATCGAACTGGCTCATCCTGGAGTTTTTCCTACACTCTCAGCGCATGACTTTCGTCACACCTTTGCTGACCGCTTCCTGGCCTATCTCCTCGAAACGCGCGGCTATGATTTAGAACGAGCGATGGATGAACTTCGTCGGATATGTGGCTGGTCAGACGCCTCAAAGATGCCACGTCGTTACGCGAGTCGCTATCTGGCCGATTCGGCCAATATTCACAACGCTCAGCGGGCCACGGCCGCCTGGAGTCGAGTTAAAAGTTGAGGAGGTCTGCCATGGCCAAATACACCGACAAACAATACGAATCACCCTCCTCTTCTTCGCCTACTTATGTGTTCAACGGGCCTTCACTGATAGCTATTCGCACCCGCACCAATGACCAACCCAAATACGTTGACACCCGATTGAGTATCTGGACGTGGTATGACGGCGGCGTCGCAATGAAAATAGATTGGGCCGAGCTCGACT
Source organism: Janthinobacterium sp. LPB2021202312-11-4 (assembly GCF_037049705.1). Taxonomy (NCBI): domain Bacteria; kingdom Pseudomonadati; phylum Pseudomonadota; class Betaproteobacteria; order Burkholderiales; family Oxalobacteraceae; genus Janthinobacterium; species Janthinobacterium sp. LPB2021202312-11-4. The sequence goes on from NZ_JBAGKV010000028.1 coordinate 83,617, forward strand.
TTAGCCCTGATCTCATGGAAATTGCCAAAGCGTTCCTAGCCTATGCATTGGAGAAGTACGCACCACTAACGGCGTTCAGTGCATCTGTGGTACTCAGACGATTGGCTGAGAGCGTTATATCAGCTGGCTTCCCTTGGGCTTTGCAAGATGTGGTCGCCGCTGTCAATTCGTGGAGTAGGTTTCGCCACAGCACAGTTTTATTTAGAACATTCTATCGCTGGGCCCTAAATCGGGGGATATCTGGTTTTAATAAAGAAACATACTTGGCAATTAAAGAGATCAAGGGAAAGCGAAATGATCCATATGAACGAATATTCCTAGCACAGTCTGGTTTGGACCTTGATGAAGAGGTGCGATTGCTTAAGCGTATCGATCGTGACATTCAGGCCAATGAATGGGAAGAGGTTCAATTTAATATTATTCTTCACCTGAGCTTCGAGTTGGGGCCGCGCTCCATTCAGTTTCATTCACTTGACGTAAATGATTTTGAATACTTTGAAAGCGCTGTGCATAATAACTATTACACTATCTGGCTGCCCATGGCTAAAAAGTTCGGACAGCGCCGACCTGAGCGAAGACCTCGCAAAATAACCACTCGATTGGGTGATAAAATAAGGCAGCATGTTTCGGAGGTCCAACGTCGTTTCGGTCCCGGGTGTGAGCCATTGTTTGTTAGCCACGCCGGGAAGCGACTATCGGTAGTTGAAATCGGCATATGCCTGAAACACGAGTTGCGTAGCGCGGGAGTAAGCAAGCCGAACCAGGTATCCATGCTGCTGCGTCATCATCTCGGGCAAGGACTAGCAGATCAAGGAACGCCGGCCGACATGATTGCCGAAATGCTTGGTCACAACAGCACGGTTGCAGCGCGTGCCTATGTTGCCGCTACGCCCAATATTGCCCGTATCAAAGAGAGGGCGCTCGGAAAAAGCCCTGCCTACCAGCGGATTATGCGCAGTCTCTTGACAGGTGAAATTGCTAAACGCGACCATTCGAAGGCAGAAAGAGAAGTTCGTGGAGTGATCGACACACAGTACATTGGGGACATCGGGGCCTGCGCCCTTCCAACTCACACCGCTTGCCCCTACAACCCTGTCTATGCGTGCTACACCTGCAAGAAATTTCACCCTTTTGCTGATGGCCGCCACGAGCAGGTGAAGGGTGCGCTGCAACAAGAAGCCCAACGGTTCATCGATGCAGCAGAACAAGCGGGAGACCTCAGTCACAATCGACCATTAGCCCAACATCAGACCACTATTCTAGCAGTGAGCGCTGTTATCGAGCGCTGCCGACTACAATCGGGGGGTGACATAGATGACGGCGTTTAGTGCAAGGCAGAATCTTCAACATTTTATACGCCAAGAGCAGACAGCTTTCCAGTCACTCCCGATATCTACATCGTGGGAGTCGTCGCAGTGGGCAGTCGAACGGTGGTTGCCGCAGCGCCAGCATCAACACACCATCACCTTTGAGGTACATCGCCAATCACTTGAAAAAAATGGCTATTTAGCCTCGCCCAAAGGCCCCCTTCCTCTAGTTTTTCAGGACTTTTGCAAGAGCATTATCATACATCTACAGCGCATCCGAAATTTGAAACTCGGGATGGTGGCAGCCTACAACATTGCTGCGCGACGACTCTACAATCCGTTGTTTGAGCGAGGCATAGCCGACCCGACACAGTTGACTCGGAGCGACTTCGAGCGCGTAGTACAGTTTCTCCGTGAGAGTAGATACAAGAACTTATATGACGCGATTTCTCATCTCCAAGTGATCGCTGACACGATGGATAAACTGCAATTAACTGAAGTCTCCATCCACTTTGAACATACTGCAAAACCGGAGAGAACGACTCACGATTATATTTCATTACACGATCCTGATCGTGCAGTAAAGCAGCGAAAATCTGATGACAGACTACCTTCGCGCGAAGCAATGGAAGCATACGCGCTATGTACAAATAATCCCACTAATGACGGCGAAGAGATCCTACTGCGTGTTATCGACCTATTGATAGCGACCGGGCAAAGAGGCAACGAGGTCGCCGTGATTCCCTATGATTGTTGGGTCGAAAGGCCAATTATAGGAGCAAAGGGAGAAGTGGTTGTCGATGCGAATGGCAACTCTCTCGTAGAATGCGGTATCAGATATTTTGCGGAAAAGCAGTTTCAATCCCGTGTCCATTGGTTTGCCGAGAGTGATATCCCTTTAGCTAGACGAGCAGTCGAACGGTTAAAAGCACTAACCATTGAGCAGAGAGAAATTGCCGCATGGCAAGAGCAACACCCTGGGCACATCTGGATCTACCCTCCCCAATCAGTCATCCCCGAGACAGTAGTCTTAGACTGGCTCGGCTTTAGCGATACAAAAAACGCGTGCAGGAATCTGTTCCTTTTCCTCTCGCGTAACGGAATCCACCCGTTCGACGATGAACCAGTTGAGAAGCGAGGGAAGTCGCTAG